>DAOUVH010000258.1 GCA_030667725.1 Candidatus Cloacimonadota bacterium
AAAAGGAATGAATAAATGGAACCGATCTATCTTGATTATAATGCGACGACACCGATAGATCCGGAAGTTGCAGCAATAATGATGCCGTTTTTAAATCATAAATTCGGGAATCCTTCCAGTTCTCACTGGTTTGGAGTAATTACCAGAAAAGCAGTAATTAATGCCAGAGAACAAATTGCTGATCTTATCAATTGTAAGCCAGAAGAGATCGTATTTACTAGCGGTGGAACTGAATCGAATAATTATGCTTTAAGAGGATATGCTTTTGCAAACCGCCATAAAGGAAACCATATAATCACGTCTGTAATTGAACATCCAGCTATAATTGAGGTTTGTAAATATTTGGAAAAACACAACTTTATAGTAACTTATCTGCCTGTTGACAGAAATGGATTAATCTCGGTTAAATCTGTGAAAAAGGCAATTACCAAAGATACAATTCTTATCTCAATTATGCATGCCAACAATGAAGTCGGCACAATCCAACCGATATCAGAAATTGCAGAAGTTGCAAATGAAACCGGAATTTGTCTGCATACTGATGCAGCTCAATCTCTTGGTAAGATTCCGGTGGATGTTTCAGAATTAAATGTAGATCTACTTTCTATTGCCGGGCATAAAATTTATGCACCTAAGGGTATTGGAGCACTTTATATTAAGCAGGGAATAAAACTAGAAAAATTGATATTTGGAGCCAAACAGGAAAATGGTTATCGGGCTGGAACAGAAAATATTCTTGAGATAGTTGGTTTAGGAAAAGCTTGTAAGATCGCTAAACTAAAGCTTGCGCAGAATTATGAACACATGAAAAAAATGCGTGATAGATTATGGAATGGATTAGTTAGTGAGATCCCGGATGTTAGATTGAACGGGCATCCTGAAAAAAGACTACCTAATACTTTGAACGTAAGCTTCCTGAATATGAACGAATATTTTCAACTCTCTCTGTTTCTTGAGATTGCCGCTTCAGCCGGAGCAGCATGCCATTCCAACGATGTTTTACTCTCTCCAGTTCTGGAAGCCATGAAAGTACCAATAGAATATGCTAAGGGAACTATCCGTTTTTCAACCGGTAAGATGACAACTATAAAAGAAATAGATAGTGCAATAAAAAAAATAATTGAAATTTATAGTGCACAAATAGGATAACAACTTTGGCAGTTTTAAACATTGAAATAAAAGCAAAATGTAAGCATCCTGAAAATATCCGCAAAATTCTCACAGAAAAAAATGCCTTTTCCAAGGGTACGGACAACCAGAAAGATACCTATTTTAAAGTTAAGAACGGACGCCTTAAAATGAGAGAAGGCAATATTGAATACAGCCTTGTTTATTACGATAGAGAAGATATCTCCGGTCCCAAGCGTTCTGATGTTCTTTACTATCATCCCAGAAAAGAAGATCTAGTTAAATATCAACTTCAAAAAGCAGTTGGTACTTTAATAGTCGTAAACAAAAAAAGAGAAATTTACTATATTGATAACATAAAATTTCATATTGATGAAGTTGAAGAACTGGGCAGTTTCGTAGAAATTGAAGCTATTGATAAGACAGGGAATATCGGAGCAGAAAAACTTTACGAGCAATGCAGAGAATACCTTTCATTATTCCAAATACAAGATGAAGATTTGATCAAAAATTCTTACAGTGACATGTTAATGAAAAAGAACCTGCAGATTATTGAGGGAACAATTAAGCAAGCTGTAGAAATTTCAAAGAAGATACCTGAACTGGAAAATCCATATGAAAAAGCTGAGTATGAGAAAAGACTAAAAGACCAAATGCATCTCATCCTTATTGCTTATTGGAAAGGAAAACCTGCCGGGTTTAAGGTCGGTTATCAGATCGATGATCACTTCTATTCCTGGATGAGTGGAGTTATTCCTGAATTTAGAAGAAAAAAGATCGCTAAAGAATTAGCACGTTCCCAACAAAAATGGATCGAAGAGAAAGAGATAAAATTAATTAAAATGAAAACACGTAATAAACACAAAGCCATGCTCCAATTTGCACTATCTAATGGATTCTACATAACTGGTCTGGAAAAACACGATAATCCGGAAGAAAACCGAATATTGCTGGACAAAGAAGTGTAACCTTCTGAGTTGCTACTAAAAAGTAAAGCATTAGAGAGTGATAAAAAATGAGAAAATTTAAAGTAATATTTATCTTAATATTGATCTTCGTAAGTATAAATTTAGCAGCAGGCGAAATGGATTATATTTTTGGAATTAACGCAGCCGTTTATTATCCTGAATATCCGGAATATAAATACGATGAACCAGTTCTTGGTTTTCAGGCACAATTGGATCTATTTAATCTTATTGATGTAATGGGTATCGGTGGAGCTACATTTCAAAAAGTATACACGCTTGATGATAGATTCAGTCTGCTGAGATCGTATAGCATTTATATGCATGATTTTGCAAATTACTCAACTAAAGATTCCTATTTTACTTATGGATTTTACGGTGGTGTTAAACGCACAGAGATCAATTATGAGCAATACGAAACATCACAGAAAAGAAGCCTAACAATTCATAGACCTCTGTTAGGTTTTCACTTTGCTTCCGAGATCTGGGGAATTGATATCAGTTGGACACAAGCTGAGGATAGAAAACCAATTATAGGATATGAACTCAAGCTGCGTCATTCCAGTGGAATATTAATGCGGATTGGAAGAATAAATAGAGGTCCAATAATCGGTATTGATTCTGAAATGTATGTTCTCCTCGGTTATGAGTTTTTTAAGTAATTCATGAAAGATCTTTCCATTTCTGCACTAAGTGCAAATCTATATGCAATCCCAATCGTGTTGATCACGATCATTTGCCTGGTCTTTCCATTTGTAATAATTTGGGACTGGCAGACTTTCACCAAAGGATTTCTTTCTATCTATCTGGCTCTTCCCT
>DAOUVH010000220.1 GCA_030667725.1 Candidatus Cloacimonadota bacterium
AAATCGTAAAAACAGAAGCTAAAAAACGAGTTGAAGATAATGGAATAATTTTCATTGATGAGATCGATAAGATCGCTGGAAATGAAAATCGAACCGGAGCAGATGTTTCTCGGAGTGGAGTTCAGCGCGACCTCCTCCCTATTGTAGAAGGTTCAAACGTTCCAACAAAGCATGGACTTATTGATACATCTCATATTCTGTTCATCGCAGCCGGGGCATTTACAACATCTAAACCGTCTGACCTTATCCCTGAATTACAGGGACGTTTCCCAATTCGTGAAGAATTGCACAGCCTTTCTAAAGATGATCTGCATAAAATCCTGCTCTATCCTAAAAATTCTTTAACCAAGCAATACATAGCCCTGTTTAAAGCGGAAAATGTAAAACTCAGATTCAATGAAGATGCTGTTGAGGAGATTGCCAATTTTGCTGCAAAAGCGAATGTGAAGATGGAAGATATCGGAGCACGAAGGCTTCATACGATCATGAATTCCCTTTTAGACGATCACCTTTTCAATATGCCGGATCTTAAAATTAAATCGGTTAATATTACTAAATCCACAGTTCACAATAAACTTGATAAGATCATTAAGAACGAAGACTTGAGTAAATATATTTTATAATGAAGATCAATATAAATGTTATAAAAAACCTGCACTTGACATTTTAAAGGAGAACCATGAAAAATTTAATCTTATTAATGATATGTTTAGTTATACTTTCTTGTTTAGCAACAAAGATAGAGAAAGCAGAAGTAATATCCGTAACACTTCCGGAAAAAGAAACAATGAAACTCACACCTTATGCTACTTTTGATTTTGCTGACATTGAAGAATCATCCGCAATCGTTAAAAGCCGGGTGTGGGATGATGTTTACTGGACATTGAACGATTCAGGTTGTAACAACCGCATCTTCCCATTTAACAGCAAAGGTGAATTATATCGGGCAGAATGGTACAAAGAAAAAGATGGTGGTATATTTATCGGTAATGCTATAAATATTGACTGGGAAGAAATGGCAGTTGATAATAATGGGAACCTTTATGTTTGCGATACCGGCAATAATTTTAATACAAGGAAAGACCTTGCAATCCATGTTATAAAAGATCCCTTTCCATATGCAACAGGGAACACAACATCTTTCCAAACAATTAATTTTTATTACCCTGAACAAGAAGCTTTTCCGGCTGTTCCAAATAACTATGATTGTGAAGCTGTATTTTGGGCAAAAGATAATTTGTATCTTCTCACCAAGCACCGTGCCGATACGCAAACCCATCTTTACCGCTTCGATAGTGTAGATCAATTGAAGATCAATCCTGTAACAAGAATTGGGACATTTGAGATTGGCGGAGCGGTAACTGCCGCCGATGCCTCAATTGACGGAACAAAACTTGCTGTTCTTACTTATAATAACGTGTGGTTATTTGAAGCTGAAGATGGAAATTACTTTGAAGGAAAGATTAGCTGGCTGCCTATTACTGCAAATCAATGCGAAGCTATTTGCTTTGACGGTGATGATCTCATTATCACCAGCGAGCAAATGGAGCTTTTTAAACTTCCCATATCTGAACTTATTCCGGTTAATTAATGAAAAAAGTTCTTCTTTTAATTTGGATTCTGCCAATTCTTCTTTTTAGTGAAATCACTAATGATTACAAGATAGCAATAGGTGAAGATATTTATTATTCATCATTCAGCACAGCAACCACAGATTCACTTATTCTCTATATTTACAGACATGAAGCGGAAGAGCAGATTAATTATTACAATTTAGATGGAACTACTCATAAATTCACTTATAAAGACAGCATTAATAATATTGATCTTTCTGCAATTAAAGATGGAAAAAGCATAACTGTCATAGGAAATGCTGCTGATAATATTATTGACAAAACGATTAAAATTGATGAGAAATCCTGGAAACAATCGATGTCATATTCTTTATCAGAGTTTGCGTTAGGTGAAAGTGAGAAAATCGAATTTTGGATCGTACGAATGGATAAATTCAAAGGTGTGAAAATGCAAGCCGAAAAAGATAGCATAGAAGATATAACTATCAATGGGAAACTGTTTCATACCGTAAAAGTTAAAATAAGCTCTGCTGGCGTGCTATCAAAGCTATGGCATGGTTATTACTGGTATCAAGTTTCAGATGGCTTATTCTTGAGATATGAAGGCTTGAACGGTCTCCCCGGTTCAACTAAAACAATAATTGAAATACAAGAGAAGGAGTAAAATATGGGAATAGCTAACATTAAACACTTTTCTGTGATCTTCAATCCAACTGCAGGAAAGGGGAATGCACTTAAAAAGCTTCCGATCATAATAAAATTCTTAGAAGATAATGATTTGAAATTTCAGATCCATATAACCGAGAAAATCGGACATGCGATAGAATTAGCGGAAGAATTATGTAAGAAGGAAAGAACTGCAGTAATCGCTGCAGGTGGAGATGGAACAATAAATGAAGTCATTAACGGATTAATGCAGGCAAAAAACAAAAAGCCTGAATTCACTCCAATTTTTGGTGTTCTACCAATAGGACGTGGGAATGATTTTGCATTTGGGGCTGGTATTCCTTCTTCTCTCGAAGTTTGTTTAAAAGCTCTTTTAGATAGAAATTTCCAACCGATTGATATTGGTTTGATAAAAGGTGGAGATTATCCTACCGGAAGATATTTTGGAAACGGTATCGGTGTTGGTTTTGATACTATAGTTGGATTAGAAGCAGCCAAGATGAAGCATATTCATGGTGCTGCCGGTTATATGATAGGTGCTTTAAAAACTTTGATAACTTATCCTACAGCTCCGGAAATTGAAATGGAGATCAATGGCGAGAAAGGAGTTTACACTCCCGCTCTTGTTTCCATAATGAATGGTCGCAGAATGGGTGGTGCTTTTTTTATGGCTCCTGATGGGAAGAACAATGACGGTCTCCTGAATCTGTGTATGACCCAACAGGGAACCCGGCTAAAACTTTTACAAACAATGTTTCATTACACCAAAGGAACTCAAGACCAATTAGATAATACAAAAACTGCTCTTATTTCATCTATCACACTTAAGGCACTAAAAGGTGGAATGGCTACTCACGCAGATGGAGAAGCAGTTTGTGAGAAAGGTAAATTATTGGAGATCAGTTGCCTTCCGGATGCCCTGAATATCATAAAGGAAATTTAGGTTGGATTTAGCCGGCAAAATTGCAACAGTTATTATTTATAGACTTTTACGAATCATTTGCAAGGTCGATGCACA
>DAOUVH010000128.1 GCA_030667725.1 Candidatus Cloacimonadota bacterium
TGATAAACTCTAAAGGTAATAATGCAGTTGACCCTGCTGAATTGGATGAATTGGCAGTCGATGAGAAGATCTCAAAAAGACAGATGGAGCAGATAGTATCTTATCTCATTGATAATGCGGATATTCACTTTCTCCAGCAGAAGTATCTTCATTCTGACCTGGTTGAAAAAGCAAAGAAAATAATAGTTGAGCAACTTTTAAATTCAACAGAAGGTATTAAAGTATCTCAATTGCGAGACCTTCTCAATACGAATCGCGGAACTGCCATGATCCTGCTTGAATTCTTCGATAGTGAGAATATCACACTGCGTAAAGGAGACTTCAGATTCCTGACTAAAAAATTCAAAGAAGGAATGGAAAAGTAGGATCAGATCACTGATCTGTCCGCATTAAAATTCGACTCGTCGTCACTTACGAATCGAAAAAAATGTGAAAACAAACCCTGAAAGTGCTAAGATCTAAGTTCTAAGAAATGATGAAAGAAGCTTTTTCGGGGATGGTCTCACATAGTTAATAATAAAAAAAGCCGTCCGGAAAAACCGGTCGGCTTTTAAAATGGTATCCCGTAGGGGAATTGAACCCCTGATGCAGGAATGAAAATCCTGAGTCCTAACCACTAGACAAACGGGACACATCTATTTTGGTGAGGGTGGACGGATTTGAACCGTCGACTCTCTGCTTAAAAGGCAGATACTCTACCGCTGAGTTACACCCCCGAGAATTCACGTTAATTACACTTAATACCCAACGGAGCGCTAAATTAAAAGGGGTGTTTCCTGTGTCAATTATTTTTATTTAGGAAAAAATATATTGCGTTGTTTGTGTCTGTAGTAAAAACTTGAATATGCTTTTCATTAAAGGAATTATGCAACGGAGGGAAAATGAGAAAATCTATTATACAGATTAATTTCGAGAAGAAAATAATTGATAGACTAAAAGGCAAACCACTTGATGTAATGGAATATATTATTTCAGATAAGGAGATACAAGTACTACAGGACTATGCAAATATTGTATCAATTAAAAGATTGGGCTACAACGATCATGGTCCGGTACACATGCGTAAAGCAGCCTTAAATGCAATTTTAATGTTCGACCTGTTAACACAGGCGGAGATAAAATTGAATTTGGAAAAAGAACATATCGGTACCGCAGAAGATAGCAAAATAGCTATTATTACAGCAGCGATGATACATGATATCGGTATGACCGTTTCACGCCAAGGTCATGAATACATGAGTGTTAATCTTGCTATGCCGATCATAGATAGGATTTTAGAGCAATTTTATCATAGCGAAATTCAAAAAAAAGTTATTATGAAATCGTTGATCATTGAATGTATTTTCGGGCATATGGCAACTCAGGCGATCCACAGTTTAGAAGCAGGACTTGTCCTCATCGGTGACGGTTGTGATATGGAGCAGGGAAGATCACGAATCTCTTCTTTGCTATCAGAACAACCAAGAGTGGGAGATATCCATAGATATTCTTCAACCGGGATTGAGAGAGTGAATATCATCAAGGGTGAAAAGAAGCCAATACAGATTAAAGTTGACATGTCTGAGTCGGTAGGATTTTTTCAGGTGGAAGAGGTTCTCTTTCCAAAGATCAAATCAAGTCCTGTGAAAAAGTACATTGAATTATATGCCGGAGTGAAAGGCAAAGAATTAAAAAAATATTTATAAAGGAGTTTTTATGAAATTAGTGAAAATGCTTATTATTATTGGTTTATTAGTTGTTTTTGGTTGTACTAACTCGCAAAATACTGGAGGCTTTGGAGAACAACTCTGGGATGGAAATACTTTTGTGCAAAAAACTGTTGATGCTTCCAAGCTTAGTGAAGACAAAATTTCAGCATTTGTTGATGGAGAGTGGCAGGAGTTTGAACTTACAAATTTTCCGGAAATATTCATGACCTGGAATATAAAAACAAGAATTGAAACACTTGCAGGAATTATAAAAGGCGAGATGCCAAATTTGGAAGGTCCGCATAATGCTATTGTGGCAACTTACGGATACCGCCGAGAAGATAGCAGATTTAGAGTTAACAATGCGATCAAAGGCTGTGGGTTCCTTCCTAAAAGAGAGAAGATAAAAGAGATAAACGAGATGCTGGCCGAGACTGACACATTACACTTTATGAAAAAACTGGAGATCTTGACTGGAATGTATGAAAAGGCCGATTCGCTATTTGATTTGAATAAACAGATCTCATTGGAACTTTATGCAAATCCTGAGCGTGGCACACAAACATTTTTGAACCAGATGACAAATCCTACTTCTGTGCTCGTATACATGGCAATTCCTACTTTTAAGCTTAAAACAATAACATATTTACTGCATCCGGAAAATCCTGATCTAACCGAATATGAAAAAGATGTGATTGAATACATAAACCGTATTCACAGCTATTTTCATGGTCAATTTTCAAAAGAGTTCATCGCGGTTATTTATAATGTTGTGGAAGTATATAACAGTTCACCTGGAAATGAAAATGGTAGAGGTAGTCTTATTGTGCCTTAATTATTATGAATAAAATAGGAGAGTTAAAATGAGTCTATCTTTTTCACAAGAGCTTAAAGCTGTTATCCCTGAATTTGTTTTTGGGATCAACCGAGTAAAACATGTAAATAAAGCAATTGCAGAGAATCCGGAATGGAGAAAGGAATCTTTTACTTTATTAAAAAATCTTTTAGCAAAAATGATATCTATGGATGCCTCTGACTTAGATTTTGGAGGTCCCCGCTCTAAAGGCAAGATTTGGTATCGAATTTATGGTGACAAAAAGCCCGATCTTGAAGCTGGTGAAATCTTCGAAGACGAAGCAATTGCAATCGCGCTCAGTATTCTTTCCGGAGATCAGAAAAAACTCTTGATAACAAATAAAAATCTTGATTTTGCCTTATCTGTTGGATTAGATGGAGAAAATCTGCAATACCGTTTCCGTGGAAATGTCTTTTTTGAGAGAAATTATCTTGCTGTTAACTTGCGTGTTATCAAACAAAAATTATTCAGTATGAAAGATCTGGGAATACCTGATCCAATTGTAAATAGATTGGATCTGCAGTATGAGAAATCCGGATTATTCCTGATAACCGGAATAACCGGTTCCGGTAAAAGCTCCACTTTGGATGCTGTAATTGATATGAATAATCATAATAATAATTCTCATATAATTATTATTGGTAACCCGATCGAATTTATTCATTCTTCCGAAAAAAGCATTGTCTCTCACCGTGAAGTTGGAAGTGATGTTCTTAGTTTTCAAAGTGGCGCAATTGAAGCTTTGCGGCAAGACCCCGATATTATCGTTGTGGGTGAGATGCGGGATTCAAAAACAATATCTACAGTTCTGGAAGTTACTGATAGTGGGCATAAAGTGTTTACAACCCTTCATACAAGTTCAACTATTGACAGCATTCACCGTATTATTGCAGAATTTCCACCGGATGAGCAGGAACGTATTCGATATAGATTGGCAGATGTACTTAAAGTAGTCGTTTCGCAGAAATTAGTTCCCAATAAAAAGAATACTCTTTCACTTGCTAAAGAGATTCTTTCAGTAGATTACTCGATTCAGGCTGCCATTAGAAATGGTAATATTACTGAGTTATATCAGATGTTGACCGAAGGAAAATCAAGTGGAATGTTTACGATGCAGCAAGACCTTTACAGGCTCTTTAAAGCTGGCATTATCACCATGGAAACAGCAATGAATTACTGCAATAATAAAAAAGTGATGACCAATCTCTTGAAATATTCTAATTAATTAAAAAGGAGTTTTAATTATGGGTTATCAACAGATTTTAATGTTAGTGCTGGGAGTAATTATCATTGGCATTTCCGTAGCTGTGGGGCTTGATATGTTCACCCAGGAGATGATGAAGAATAATCGACAATCAATTATCTCCGATATGAATATCTTTGCCGGTGTTGCTAATGCGTATTACAAGTCTCCACCTAATCTGGGAGGAGGAGATAGAGTATGGGATGTAGATAAAATGGGATTCTGGTTCGGATTCAATTATGATGCTGCCAACAATACGATCTTAAATCATAATGGAACTTATGTTTTCTCATCATCCGGTGATGTATTAACAATTATCGGAACCGGTACTTCAATCGGAAATAATGGTAGTACGAATGTAGAAGCAATACTAATGCTCACAGGTCAGAACTGCGAGATTGTAACTACGATCAATAATTAGAAATTGTTAACTTAATGAGTTTTGCAAAATGAAAAATTTCAAATAATTTATTAATAGGAGGTAGAAATGAACAATCAGTATTTTTTTATTCCATTTATGTTAATTTTAGGGTTATCTTTATTGTACATCGGATTAAAAGTTATAATTGGCAAAAAACCAATTTTAATGAACTCAAAATGGCTATTCGTTCTGCTAATAATTATGTATATACCTTTATTGATTATTCCAACAGTAATAGATTTTCTAAATAGTGAGATTGTTTATTTTGAAACCAGTTTAGTATTTGTACTCTTTATTGTAATAGTAGTTTATATGAGTCGAATTTCAAATGGTTATCAATTGATCGGAATAAATGGGGATACTTTTCGTGAATGCTTAGCTCATAGTCTCGATAATCTAAACATTGAATATGAAGAAAAACTTAACAAAATAATTATTACTGGTGGTGATCTAACAATTTTATGTTCAATGCAATCTTGGATTGGTCAGGCTCAAATTCAGTTTAGAGGGAATAAAGATAAGAAATTTATTCATTCTCTAATTAAAGAGATAAAA
>DAOUVH010000020.1 GCA_030667725.1 Candidatus Cloacimonadota bacterium
CACACATCTTCCTAATCCATGAACTTCCGGTCCAAAAAGAGTATCTTCTCCGCGACCCAAAAAACACTCCTCATCGAGAATTAAATTTGTTGAGAAAAAAGGTGGAATAATATCAATTTTAGAAAGATCAAGAGCCATGTTTCCGCCCAGAGCTTTTTGAGTATCGAAAATATTTTTGGAATGCATATTTCTGGTAACGGGAGTATCTACACTGGAAATATAATAAAATCTGTCTTCCTTTTGAACACCGCGAAGGAGTTCCATCAAATATGGAAAATTCATTTTGGGAATGATATAGTAACCAGTGTAATCACTTGTTGTTAATATGACATCATTTTCTATTAGGTATTTCATATGAGAGCCTATGAAATCAATATCAATGTAACTGTACTTCTCTTCAGTAAATTCAGTTAATATTTTTGGGTAAATATCAGTATCAAAAAACATAAGGTAATTAATTCCAAGCATCAATGCTGCGATAAGCACATAATTTCTAGAAGTTCCATAAGCTACCAAACCATATTTTTCTTTGTTTGGAGTTCCCAAAATTGTTCTGATCTCTTCTTTTGTTAAACCGAGTTCCAGTAAAAACGAGTTCAGCTTTGGAGCATTTCCTCTTTTAACAGTTGTAACCTGACACTTCCTCTGTAATGAGTTTAATACAGATGGATCAATTTCATCTTCATAAGAAACTATCAAATGTTCAACTTTGTGACCGTATTTTTTTACATTATCAAAAAAGGAGTTAATTGGCTCTAAATGATTCAAACTTTTAGGAATAATACCGAATGCCTTTCTCTCATTTTTCATAGTTGATCCTTTGTTTAACGATTAACCTGAATAATGTGATTTTGATTGTTGTCAAATTAAAATCAGTTTTTTGTTTACATCATGTTAGAAATTTTGTTTCTTTCCTTATAATAAATATGAGATTTGGAATTAGAAAGAATGAATAGAGTTTTAATGCTTGGATCTGGAAGTGTAGTTGTCTTCATGGTAGAGTCTCAACTTTTTAAATGTTGGGTATAATAAAGAAATAAGGTAGAAATTATGCAGAAGATTTCCAAAAAAATAAAACAAAAATTAACATTATTACCAGTTTCTCCCGGCGTATACATTATGAAGAATGCATCAGATAAGATCATTTATATTGGGAAGGCAAAAGTCCTACGGAATCGGGTGCGGTCATATTTTACTGGTTCACCAACAGATCCTAAAACCGAGGAGATGGTCAGCAAGATAGCTGATCTGGATTATATACTTACAAAAACAGAAGATCAAGCACTTGTATTGGAAGCAAATTTAATACAAAAACATAAGCCAAAATA
This sequence comes from Candidatus Cloacimonadota bacterium, assembly GCA_030667725.1. Next base: position 1,329 of record DAOUVH010000020.1, read on the forward strand.
TAATATTCAGTTAAAAGATGATAAAAGTAAACCATTTATTAAAGTTACAATTAAGGAACCTTTTCCTCAAGTATTTGTTACAAGAGATCTCAAGAAAGATGGTTCTAAATACTTTGGACCTTATACCGATACAAAGGCTATGAGAAAGACTCTACGTATGCTGGAATGGATCTTCCCAATACGAACCTGTACAAGAAAAATTCCCAAAGGTAAACCTGTATTTAAACGATCTTGTATGAATTATCAACTGGGGAAGTGCCCTGCTCCATGTATAGGAAAAATCAGTATTGAAGAATACAGAAAAAATGTAACCGCAATGATTCAGTTTATTAAGGGTAGAAATAAAGATGTGTTAAGTGATTTTACTATACGCATGAAAGAACACTCCGATAAACTAAATTTTGAGGAAGCAGCAAAATTTAGAGATAAAATTGAAAATGTTCAAAAATTAAATAGATCGAAGAACATGTTTTTCACAGATGAAAAAAATCGGGATGTTGTCGGAGTTTATCAGGAGGGGAGCAAAGCTGCAGTTGCAGTTCTTAAGATACTTTCCGGGAAGTTGTTAAACAAAGAGATCTATGCACTTAATAATACAGATGGAACAACCCTCTCACAGATCATGGAAGCCTTTTTAAAACAATATTATTCATCGAAATTGGATGAGTTGCCTTTCCGGATTTTCCTGCAGGTAGAGCCGGACGATGTTGAAACTCTTAATAAATGGTTGAAAAATAAATTAATAATTCCCCAAAAGGGTGATAATAAAGCTCTAATTTCTATTGCTCATGAGAATGCGTTTAATTTTGTAGAAGAAGAAAAATTAAAATATTTGAGAAAAAGCAATAGAACCATCTTTCCGATAAAGGAGTTAAAGGATAAACTCAACCTTAGAAAACTTCCAAGAAAAATGGTTTGTATTGATATTTCCACAATCCAGGGTACAGATACAGTTTCTTCATTGGTATTTTTTGAAAACGGAAAGCCAAAGAAGAAGAATTACCGGCATTTCATCATGGAAACTGTAAATGGGCAGGATGATTTTGCGTCGATGGAAGAGACAATGAGACGTTATCTAAATAAGATCGATGAGAACGAGAAACCAGACCTGATAGTAATTGATGGTGGTAAAGGACAACTCAGCAAATCCAATAACATTTTAAAAGAGATGAAAATTGAAGATATTGAGATACTCTCTTTAGCTAAACGAATAGAAGAAGTATTCTTGCCAGGCATCAAAAATTCGATTATTCTACCACGTAATTCTTCAGCTTTAAGAGTGCTTGTGAGAATACGTGATGAGGCACATAGATTCGCTATTAATTTTCATAGGAAAAGAAGAAAGAAACGAACCCTGACAAGTGAGCTTGATAAAATTATAGGAGTTGGAGAACAGACAAAATTCTCGCTTCTAAAGAAATTTGATTCTGTAGATAATATTGGAAATGCATCCTTAAAGGAGTTAATGAGCATTAATGGTATCGGAGAAAAAAGTGCAAAGTTGATTCTTGAGTATTTATCTAAAAAGTAATTATTTGTTTGACACTTCTATCAATCCAAGATTTTTCAGACTATAAATAAATTAGAGGTAAGAAATATATAAATGAAGAAATTAATATTTTTGTTAATTTTACTTATAATGCACTTCTCCGCATTTGCATCAGTTATCGATAGTTTAAATACAGAGTTAAATAAATCGAATGCAAATAAGGGTATAATTTACAACCAGCTTTCTATAGAATACTTGAATATCTCTCCTGATAAAAGTGTTGAATATGCAAAATCAGCTCTTGAGCATGCTGAATCATATATCGAACAGGTAGATTATACAAACCAAATAGGGGTAGCTTATGAGTATTCAGGAAAATACAAGGAAGCGCTTCTTGAATACGATGAAGCATTAAAATTAGCTGAATCAAATTCATATTCTATGGGAAAAGGTTTAGCTTTGCTTAATATTGCTATTGCAAAAACGCATTTGGCAGATTACGATAATGCTCTTGATTTTGCTTTGAAAGCAATTAAGATCTTTGAAACCGAAGACGATAAGAAAAATTTAACCAGTGCATTAAACAATCTGGGGAATATATATTTGTTAATGAAGGATCCAGCTCAAGCGCTTCACTTTTACAATATGGTACTTAATAATAGATTAAAATTTGGGACTGAACCAGGAGTTGCCAAAATTCTTCACAACATTGCATTGGTACATATAGAGTTAGAAGAGTTGGATAAAGCTTTAGATTTTCTTGAGCGTTCTCTGGAAATCATGCAAAAAATTAATGATAAATTCAGTATGGCATTTTGCTATAATAATTTATCTAGTATTTATCACTCAAAAGAAGATTATCAAAAAACAATTGAGTACAACTTCCTGGCTTTGAATCTTTTTGAAGAAATTGAAAATCCTGAAGGTATTGCTTATACTTGTAATCTTCTTGGATCTACTTTTTTGTCGATGGAGCGTTACCAACAAGCCTTTGACCAATTCAAGAGAAGTATGAAATTAGCTAAAGAGATGGCTTTGATAGATGTAATCTCAGAAAATTATAAGGAATTATCAATTTATTATGCAGCAATTGGAGACTATAAACAAGCTTTCACTTGTCTTGAAATGCATATGGTAAAGAACGATTCCATTTATTCAGAAGAAAAAAGCCAGAAAATTGCAGAACTGCAAACTAAATATGAAATTGAAAATAGAGAAGAAAAGATAAGTAGATTACAGGAAAGTAAGATCTATCAGAAAAAAATTACTACTATTCTGGTCATTGGATTGATATTTGGTTCGATAGTATTGGCATTTCTGTATTTTTTATATAGAGAAAAAATAGGTGAGATTGGTGTTAGAAAAGAAGCAGAAGAAAAATTACATGATAGCGAACATAAATTTCGACAACTAACAGAGAATATTTCTATTGCTGTATTTACCTTCAATATGGAAGGCAGATTCACATATGTGAATCCTTCTACAACAATTATAACCGGATTTTCAGAGAAGGAACTTCTCACTATGAAATTCTTTGATATTGTTCATCCTGAATATAGGGACTTGGTTATGACCAGAGGATTCAATCGAATCAAAGGAGAGGATGTTGTACAAAAATATGATTTTAAAATCATCACGAAGCAAGGTGAAATCAGGTGGGTAGAGATATTTAATAGTCGAACTACGATAGACGGTTTAGTAGTAGTTCTGGGAACAGCAACTGATATTACAGATCGTAAAAGCGCAGATCAAAGAATTCGCGAAAGCGAAGGAAAATATAAATATTTGGTTGAATCTATTGAAGAAGGCATGGTTATTGCTGATGAATTAGAGAATTTTACTTTTTATAATGAAGCTGCAAGAAAAATATTTGGTTACGATGATAAAGAGATGAATACTATGAATTTTAAGAGATTAGTATCATCCGATGATTTTAACCGATTAAAAATGGAAACTGATAAACGTTTAAAAGGGCAGAGTTCAAAATATGATATAGAAATTATATGCAAAGATGGGGAAAAAAGGCTTATCTCAGTAACAGCAAGTCCACTATTTGATAATGATGATTATACAGGCTCTATTGGAATTTTTGTAGATATCACAGAAATTCGCCAGGCGGAAGAAAAGATAAAATCTCAATTACGTGAGAAAGAAGTAATGCTCCAGGAAATTTATCATCGTGTTAAAAACAACCTCCAAATCATCTCAAGTATGTTGAAATTACAAGCATCTTATATTGATGATGAATATGCAATACAATTATTCCGTAATTGTCAGCATCGTGTTAAATCTATGTCACTAGTTCATGAAAAACTATACAAATCAAGCGATCTTACTAACATCTCATTCAGGGATTATACTAATTCACTTATTAAAAATTTATTCAATTCTTTAAATATTAACAGCGACCGAATAGGTTATGAACTTGATATTAATGATGTAAATTTAGATATAACTATTGCTATACCATGCGGATTAATAATTAATGAATTGATCACAAATGCACTAAAATATGGCTTCCCCGATGATAAGCGAGGTGTCATTAAAGTATCAATGACTAAACTCGAGAATGGAAAATTGAATTTAACAGTCTTGAATAATGGAGTTGACCTACCTGAAGATTTTGATATGACCAATTTAAGCTCTTTTGGAATGCGACTTGTAGATATTCTTAAAGATCAATTAGGAGCTGAATTGAACATTGAAAGGAAAGACGGAGTTGCCTTTAGTCTCACTTTTGGAAATAACGATTGATCTAAGGGGGAGTTTTGCAATATAAGAAATATCTTCTACTATTGTTGTTGATAATTCTAACAACAAAACTGCTCGCGGTAACTGAAATTGATAGCCTGGAAGCTGTTCTGAACGAAGTTGAAGGGAAAAAAAGGATAGCTGTTTTAAACAAACTTTCATCACTATATATTAATATAAACCCAGAAATCAGTTACGATTGTGCAGCACAGGCTTTTGAACTTGCTAAGAAGGAGGATGATAATAAGGGTATAGCAGACGCACTGAATAATATTGGTCACTATTTTAGAATGACTAATGATTTTGATAAAGCACTTGAAAGTTTCCAACAAGCTCTTGATATCTATCGCAAATTAAAAGGAGATCATGATATTGCAAATATCTATGATAATATTGGTCATATCTACTGGTATAAAGGTGATTTTCCTACTGCTTTAGATTACTATAAACGTTCATTAGGAATGTTTATCGCACTGGATAACCCCCAAAGACAATCTTTATCTTATAATAACCTCGGAAGCGTTTATTTCCGATTGGGAATTTTTGATGAATCAATGAATAATTATCTCAAATCTTTAAGCATTAGAGAAGAAATGAATGATCCAAAGATACATTCCACATTGAATAATCTTGGGAATATTTATGTGCGGTTAAGTGATTATGAAAAAGCATTAGAAATGTATAAAAGATCATTGGAATGCAAGTGTGATGAGAATATTGAAACTCAGTCTACATTAAATAATATTGGAAATATCTATTTAAAGCAAAATGATTTTGATAGTGCATTACGATACCTTTCGGAAGCACTAAAGATAAATGAAGATAATGAGGATGAAAAAAGAATTGCTACAAGCTTGAATAATATCGCTATAGTTTACGAAGCAGAAGGAAAAGTAGACCAGGCGTTGTATAATTATCAAAAAGCACTTGAGCTCAAGAAAAAAGTAGGTGATACATATGGATATGCCAATACTGCTAAAAACCTTGGAGATTTATTCCTCACGAAACAAGATTATAAACAAGCTGATTTTTATCTACAGGAAAGCTTAACAATTTCACAAAATATCAAAGCACGTGATATTACAAAAGATGTCTATGAATTGATGTCTAGACGCTATTCTAGTATCAATGATTTCCAAAATGCATATTTATACAAAAACTACTATTCAAATTTAAGAGATTCACTTTTTAATGAAGAAACTAGTGATAAAATTGCTCAATATAGTACAAATTTTACAATTGAGAAAACATTGCGTGAAAAGGAAATGCTGATAAAAGATAATCAGATTTATGTACTCCAATTAGAAAGGGATAAATCTTGGCGGATTACATTAGTTTTATTGATATCCCTCCTGATCCTGATAGCGATCTTCTTATTTTTGAATTACAATAAAAAGAAAAGGTTGAATGAATTACTTGCGGAAACAAACGAGAAACTGGAAGATAAAGTACTAAAGAGAACTTCAGAACTTGTTGAAACAAATGAAAATCTCAGAAAAGAGATCACAACTAGAAAGGAGACCGGTAACGAACTGAAATTATCACTCAAAGAGAAAGATATTATGCTTAAAGAGATCCATCATAGAGTTAAAAACAATCTCCAGATCATTTCCAGCATTCTCAGTATCCAGTCTAGATCTTCGGAAAGTGAAGAATCTATTAAAATGTTTACGAATACTCAAAACAGGGTTATATCTATGTCTTTGGTACAAGAACAATTGTATTCATCTGATGACCTGGCATACGTAAATTTTAATCAATATGTTAAATCATTGATTGATAATCTTTTCAGAGCATATAGTATTAGTACTTCTAAGATGAAAACTATTATTAATATTAAGAATATCAATTTAAATATTAACACAGCAATCCCTTGCGGTCTGCTTATCAACGAGATAGTTACAAATGCGATTAAACATGGCTTTGCCGGTAAAGAAAAGGGCGAGATAAGGATAAATATGGAAATAGATGAAGATAATTATTTCCATCTTGAGATAAGCAATAACGGAGTAAGTCTGCCTTACGGAATCGATGTGAAGAACCCTGAATCTACCGGATTGGAGCTTATCAGAATATTAATTATACAACTTTCTGCAGAAGTTGAATTAATAAACGAAAATGGTGTATTTTACAAATTGAAATTTAAAAAATTAAAAAATTGAGGAGCCTATGAAAACAAAAAGTAAAATTATGGATGTAAAAGCTATCGAGCGCTCAATGCGAAGAATTGCATTGGAGATCGTGGAATACAATAAATCAATGGAGAACGTGTATCTGGTTGGAATTAGAAGCCGTGGAGTTCCCATGGCAGATAGACTTTCCAGATACTTAAATGAGATCGAAAAACTGGATGTGAAAACAGGAATTATTGATATTTCACTCTATCGTGATGATCTATCTAAAGTTGCAGAAAATCCGATTCATAATGATACTATTATCGATTTTGAAGTTGAGAATGCCAAGATAATTCTTATTGATGATGTGCTTTATACAGGAAGAACTGTTAGAGCTGCGATTGATGCTGTTCTGGATATCGGCAGACCAAAAGAGATACAACTTTGCGTACTCATAGATAGGGGACACAAAGAGCTTCCCATTCATGCAGATTACATCGGAAGATCTGTACCAACCTCCGGCGAAGAGATCATCAAAGTTTCTTTCATGGAAACAGATAACGAAGAAAACGTAAAAATAGTAACAATAAATTAATAGCTACAATTAAACATTTTATAGCACTCCCAAAATGGGAGTGCTAATTTTATTTGACAAATAATCGGTTCGAATTAAATTATCTCAGAAATTAATAAAACTTAAAGGAGATAGAAATGACAGAAAAAAATACTGGAAAGTTATCGATCCACACAGAAAATATCTTTCCGATAATTAAAAAATGGCTTTATTCAGAACACGATATTTTCCTGCGTGAGTTGATATCAAATTCTATAGATGCAATGAGTAAGCGTAAAGCGATAGATAGTAACCTGGAAGATGATCTTAAGATCGAGATAAAGATCAATAAAAAGAATAAGACGATCCAAGTGATTGATAACGGTATCGGGATGACAGCGGCGGAAATAAAAAAATATATCAATCAAATCGCATTTTCTGGTGCGGAAGATTTCGTTGAAAAATTTAAAGATAAACAATCCACAATTATCGGGCATTTTGGACTTGGATTTTATTCAAGTTTCATGGTTGCAAAAAAGGTTACGATCGATTCCCTTTCCTACAAAAAAGGAACAAAACCAGCTTTCTGGGAATGTGAAGGAGAAACAGAATATTCTGCCGCAGAAGGAAAAAGGAAAAATATCGGAACGACCGTAACTATCCATCTGAATAAAGATAACGATCAATATCTTGAAGATAGCAAAATAAAAGAACTTATTGAAAAATACAGTAATTTCATGCCGTTCCCAATTTATTTAAATAAAGAGAAGGAACAGGTAAATCAGACTGAAGCATTATGGCTGCGCAATCCTAAAGATGTAACAGAAGATGAATACAAAGAGTTTTACAAGCAGTTATTCCATGATTATACCGATCCGCTTTTCTGGATACATCTTAATGTTGATTTCCCGTTTAATCTCAAAGGAATTCTCTATTTTCCCAAAATCAAGAATCAGATCGAACTGAATACGGGAAAGGTTAAACTATTTTGTAATAATGTTTTTGTAGCCGATGATCTTAAAGGAATAATCCCTGAATTTTTACTGCTTCTCAAAGGTGGGATTGATATTCCCGATATTCCCTTGAATGTTTCCAGAAGCTTCTTACAGCAAGATCAACAGGTTCAAAAAATATCTAAATTCATCATTAAAAAAGTGGCTGACAGCCTGAAGGATATCTTTAAATCCGATAGAAAAAAATATGAAGGATTCTGGGAAGATATTAACCAATTCATCAAATACGGTGTTCTTACAGATGAAAAATTTGCTGATTCCATGAAAGATCAACTGATCTTTAAAACTACCGATGATGATTATGTTACGATAGAAGAATATAGAGCAAGAAATAAATCTGATGACAAACCTCAGAAAATTTATTACGCACAAAGTGAAGATACTCAAGTTTCTTATTTAAGATTGATGAAGGAACAGGGGATTGGCGTTATTTATTCAAATTCGGTTCTGGATAACCACATTTTTCAGCAACTGGAAATGAAGAATAATGAAGTTACTTTTGTCCGTATTGATTCGGAGATCAATGAAAACCTGATCGATAAAAAAGATGCTGCGAAAACCAAGGATTCAGAAGAAATTGAGATGATCTTCAATAATGCTTTAAATGATAATATCGAAGCAAGCTACAGCAAAGATGATTACGCAGCCTTTCTCAAAAAGCACCCAAAAGCTGCAACAGTTCTAACTCCATTTATCTCAACTAAGGATGACTATACAAAAATAAAACCTTATGAGATTTCATCTTCCGTAAAAGAAGAATTGGGAGAAGAAACATTTAATGAAATCGTACAGAAAGCATTTATTGAAATTAAAACGGAAACAAAACATCTTAAATCTAAAGATATTCCTGCCATGATAGTCTTTAATGAATTTATGCGCAGATTCCAG
>DAOUVH010000251.1 GCA_030667725.1 Candidatus Cloacimonadota bacterium
AACTATCACATCTTCTACTGTATATTGATCTGTCCACCATTGCCGTTGAAAGGGTCGATAAGTTTGTACCCAAGTGTCTTGTGCGATAAGTAAGGAAGATACAAAAAACAATAAGCAGTTAGTAAGAATCATTATTTTTGATTTTAGGTTTTGATTATTCGTAATTCTATACATAATCTCTCCGTGAAACTTAATCGTATTGAATCATTATTTGGTATTTAAATTTTCAAATATGAAGACTGTTTGAGAAAATGTTATTAATAAAATATTGTCAAACTTTTTATAATTTAAAAATAAATAATTGCAATGGAATAATTTAATTTATTAAACAGATGTTGAAATTAAATTATATTATCACTCAGTAATAAAATATTTCTCAAGCCAGTCTATTGTGTATTTTATGTCTTCCGGAATTGGTGCTTCTGCTTTTACAATTTCTTTAGTGATCGGATGTTCGAATTCCAATCTGTAGGCATGCAGAGCCTGTCTCTTAAGATGATTTGCCAGCAAATATTTTACTTTTTTCTGATAGTGAAATGGCACAATACTAAGAGTTCGTTTTAAAGTTGAATATGTATTATCTCCTAAAATTGGACAGTTTATGTGAGAGAAATGAACACGAATTTGGTGAGTTCTACCGGTTTCCAGTTCAATCTCCACCAGCGAGAAAAAATCAAAATATTTAGTAATTTTATAATGAGTAACAGCTTCTCTGCCATCTGTGGTAACTGTCATTTTTACTCTATCCTTCTTGTTTCTTCCGATCAATGTTTTTATTGTATCTTCTGCTTTTGATGGAGCGCCAACTGTAACCGCAAGATAAGTTTTCTTAATTGTTCTTTCTTGAAACATTCGAGATAGAAGCGAATGAACTCTATCATTCTTGGCAACTATAAGAAGTCCACTTGTATCTTTATCAAGCCTGTGAACAATACCGGGTCTTTGCGGATCATGCTGAACAGAAAGTTTTTCATTAAAATGGAACATCAAAGTGTTTACCAGTGTTCCATCTTGTACGCCTGCTCCCGGATGAACAACTAGTCCAACTGGTTTGTTCACAATTGCGATATCATCATCTTCCCAAATTATATCAATTGGAATGTTTTGCGGTTTTATTTTCAGTTCTTTTTTTTGGGGAACTTCTATTGTTATAAAATCGGAATGAGAAAGTTTATAATTTTTTTTTACAGGTTTACCATTAACCAATATAGCTTCTTCCTGTAAAAGCTTATCAATATAAGATCGAGAGTACAAATCTTCTAAATCCAAGCTTACAATATATTTGTCAATTCTCAGTTTTTCATTTTCAAGATATTCAATTTTCATTTTTGTGTTTTAAAGATCATCTTCTTTATTTTGCTTCCTCTTTTCCAAATTAGTAAGTGCGATTATTGCACCTGTCGGTTGTCCGGCAACATCACGGATCATAGCACTATTGAGTACAATATGCCGTTTCAACGAAGGAACGAAGAACTGCTGAGGTTCCTGTTTGGTGTGAGAGTTCAGAATATTCAAAGTATATTTTTTAATATTATTCTCAATCTCGGGTGGGAAGTTCGTCTCTATTATATTAGTTTTATCGCTCAAAGCTGGAAAGGTTTCCGTAACCTTTTCATTAATATAAACGAAATTTCCTTTTATATCAACAATCACAAAGCCGTCATCGGTAAGATTCAGAATTGATACTATGCGGTTATGATGTTCTACTATTTTCTCCTTTTTCAGCTTATCGAAAGTAAGAATGGATTTCAGCATTTCTTTAAGTGAAGAGATAACCGCAAAGAACTCTTTGTCAATTGTAGTTTTAGAATTATCCAAATCAATATCTATTGTGTAAACACCCTGCGTAATATCTTTGATAATGTTATGAATTTCAGAAAATGCTTTATGAAGAAATCTCGGTACATACAAAATTATGGAGAGCACTAAGAGAAATTGTATGAACAATCCAATGAAGATCGTGTTTTGAATATCTAATTTCATTTGCAATAAACTACCCTGTGTATTTATCAAATGTAGAATTATACCTGATTTTAAAATTTCAATAATGAAAACTATAATAATTAACAACCTGATTTTTCTTATAAATGAAATTCTCATAATTCTATCCTTTTTTACTTATTTCTTCAATCAGTTCATCTATCTTAGTTTTTGGTCCGATGAGCACCATGACATCTTCCACATTAATAATATCATTAGCTCCCGGCAAATCATTTATTTCATTTCGAATAATATTCTCGCCTTCTTCAGTAACACTTTGCGTTGTATATTTTATAGCGATTATGTTTACGCCATTCTTGGTTGGAAGAGCGAGCTGCTGCAGAGTTTTTCCAACCCATTCATCAGGAACAAGCAGTTCCACAACGCTGTGCCCACTGGAAAGATCCACATATTCCATTACACTGCTGGAGATAAGTGAATTGGCAAGCTGCTTTCCAATCTGCTCTTCTGGGAAAATAATATTGTGAATACCCAAAAGTTCTAAGATCCTTGCATGAACATTACTATCTACTTTTGCATAAATATTACTCACACCAAGTTTTTTAAGTAATACAGTTGTTAGTACACTCACTTCAATGTTGTTTCCAATAGCCAAAATAACTGCGTCAACATCCTGGATACGATTCATCTTGAGTGCTTTTTCATCTGTACTATTCAGATGAATTGCAACGCTCACACGTCCGGTTATTTCATCTATTAGTGCCTTATCATTATCGATAGCTATTACTTCCGCACCTCTTTCAAAGAGTGTGGTAGCAACATTCATCCCAAATTTTCCAAGCCCGATCACTGCAAATTTTGCCATAAATACTCCTTATTCTTAACCAATACTAATTTTTTCTTCAGTATATGTAAAGTAAGAAATGTCTTTAGTTTCTGAAATTGCGAACATTAAAGTCAATGGACCTACTCTTCCCATGTACATTAACAGTACAATTATTATCT
>DAOUVH010000157.1 GCA_030667725.1 Candidatus Cloacimonadota bacterium
ATACTTTCGGTATTGTTGCGCTTTTTCTACTGCTCATTGGTTGTATCAATTAAATGAATCTGGCAACTGCTCAATCAGCCGGACGAGCTATAGAAGTTGGCATTCGAAAGGTCGTTGGTGCTCAGAAACAATACCTCCGCTGGCAGTTTATTTTTGAATCGATCCTGACAGCGACCATGGCTATGATTTTGGCTTTTGTAGCGGTAGAACTGATCTTACCTACCTTCAATGAATTGGCAGATCGAGAATTAACGTTTAGTTTTATTTCTAATCTCGATCTTGTGATTGGCATTTTTGTAGTAACTTTTCTGGTTGGCATCTTTTCCGGAAGTTATCCTGCCTTTTATCTCTCTTCATTTATTCCGGTTGAAGTATTAAAAGGTAAATTGGGGAAAAGCAAAGGAGCTTTGAGAAAGATATTAGTACTTTTGCAATTCTCTATTTCCATCATTATGATCATTGGAACGTTCACAGTTATACAGCAGCTTAATTTCCTGAATGATAAAGATCTGGGATTCAATGATGAAAATCTTGTTGTATTAACTATTCGAGATACTTCAGGTGTAAGAAACCTGCAGGCTTTTAAAGATGAACTGAAAAAACATCCTCAGATCATCAGTGCCGGTACAACTTCCAGTGTTCCCGGTCAGGGTCATGGTATCATTGTGCATCTATTTGAAACAAATGACGGCAGTATGGAAGAAAAGGGCATAAATTTCGTTTTTGTAGATCATGATTATCTGGAAACCATGGAAATGAAAATAATCAATGGCCGAAGTTATGATAGAGACCTGCAAACCGATGGTGAGGAATCCGTATTAATTAATGAGGCAACTGTAGGTGTTCTGGGATGGGGTGATGACCCACTCGGTAAAAAGCTGGGATTTGGAGCCAATCTGGATGGAACAGCAAATTTGAATACAACAGTGATAGGTGTAGTTAAAGACTTTCATTATGCTTCACTACATAATCAAATTGATCCACTCTTGATAATGCTATCCGATGATCCTCAGCGTAATATTTGTTTACGGATCAGACAGGAGAATATTGAAACAACTTTAGATTTCGTTGAGGAAAAATGGAACGAATTCTGCCCCACTTTTCCATTTGAATACACTTTCCTGGATGATAGCCTGAACGAGCAATATGTTGCCGAACAGAAGATTGGGCAAGTTTTCACATATTTCTCAGTACTTTGCATTTTCATTGCTTGTCTTGGGTTATTTGGTTTGGCTTCATATACAGCTGAACAGAGAACAAAAGAGATCAGCATTCGCAAAGTGATGGGAGCATCTGTTTCAAATATTGTTTTTATTCTATCCAAAGAATTTTCAATCTGGGTAATACTGGCTAATATCATTGCGTGGCCGCTTGCCTATATAGCGTTAAAGAAATGGCTGCAGAACTTTGCTTATGCAGTAGATCAATCTCTAATGATCTATCTTCTGGCTGGCATCACTGCACTTATAATTGCCTTACTCACAGTAAGCGTCCGAGCTTACAAGGCAGCTCAGACCAATCCGGCAGATGCATTGAAATATGAATAGAGAATAATTTATGTTTAAGAATTATTTAAAAATCGCCATCAGAGGTTTTATTAGGCACAAAAGCATGACCCTGATAAACACCTTTGGATTAGCAATTGGCATGGCAGTTTGCATTTTGCTGCTTCTGTGGGTTCAGGATGAAATGAGTTATGATAACTTCCACCGGAATGGCGATAATCTATATAGAGTGATCCAGGTGGGAGTGTGGAATGATGGAGAAACTTATGGTAGTTCAACCATTCCCTATTCTCTTGCACCTGTGATGCAGGAAGATTATCCGGAAATCGCAGATCATGTTCGGTTGAGAACACTTGGTGGAAGAATGATGCAGGTTGAAGATAAAACTTATTTCGAAGATATTCTATTAACCGAGCCCTCTCTTTTCAAGATGTTTTCTTTTGAAATGCTAATAGGAGATCCGCAAGTTGCGTTAGAAGAGATTCATTCCATAATCCTTACGGAAGATACAGCCCATAAATATTTTGGTGATGAAGATCCGATGGGACAAGTTATCAGGTATAATGACAGGATAGATTTCACAGTGACGGGAATCACTGCCAATCCTCCCCAAAATTCATCGATCAATTTTAATATGATCATTCCATTCGAGATATTGGGTGAAGAGAGGATAACCGGCTGGAGCTGGGAAAGCTCCGGTTATGTGCAATTACAGGAAGAAACAGACCTCGCTTCATTTTCAGAGAAGATCGTCGATACAATAGTAAGACACCGTCCCGATAATGAAAATACCGTTCTGCTGCAACCTTTAGATAAAGTTCATCTCTATAATCCACTCGGACATCCCGAAAGTTTGATCTTTGTCCTGATCTTTGCTGCTATCGGAATAATAGTTTTGCTTATTGCCTGCATCAATTTCATGAATCTTACTACAGCACGTTCTGCAAAACGAGCCAGAGAAGTTGGTATCCGCAAAGTGGTGGGAGCCGATAAAAAGCAATTGATCGGTCAATTTTTAAGCGAGTCTATTCTGCTAGCTTTCATTTCTTTACTAATCGCTTTTGTATTGGTGGAGTTATTTTTGCCTGCATTCAATCAACTTTCAGGTAAAGAACTTTCAGTAGAACCTTCTAATATTACATTCCTTCTAAACTTGATCGGGATCACTCTTTTTGTTGGAATTGTATCCGGTAGCTATCCGGCTTTGTATCTTTCCCGCTTCAAACCTAGTAAAGTACTAAAAAGTGGTAATGCACCCAGAACAAAAAATAAATTCCGAACAGTGCTGGTAGTTTTCCAGTTCACGATTTCCATTGCTCTAATTATTTGTACAGCCACTGTTTACAATCAATTAAAATATATTCAGAATAAAGATCTGGGTTATAATAAGGATTATATTGTAACTGTTCCCACGAATGCAGAGTTGAGAGAATCATTCACAGCTTTCAAAGAAGAACTGGAAAACAACACTAATATTCTGGGAGTTACAAATGCTTCTACCTCACCCGCTTTTGTAGGCAATGTCAATCCGGCAATCTGGGAGGGGAAAGTAGATGATGAAAGGGTTATTTTCAATTTCTACCTGGCTGAATATGAATTTCTGGATGTCTTTGAATTAGAATTAGTGGCTGGAGAAAATTTTAGAAAAGAGTATATGGGGGGTGATGAGATCCCATATATAGTTAATGAAACTGCAGTTAAACTTATGCAATTGAAAGATCCGATCGGTAAACGTTTTGCTATGTATAATGAAGACAATCAGGGGATTATTATCGGAGTTGTGAAAGATTATCATTTTCAAACACTCACAAATGAAATCGGACCTATAATGATCACTACTCTGGATTGGTGGCGAGGTGAAGCGTTTATTAAAATAAATCCCAATAATGTTACAGAAACTCTTGGATTTATCGAAGAAACGTTTAATAAATTTTCACCCAGTTTTCAGTTTCAGTACTCTTTTCTTGATGAAGATATCGATGAACTTTACCAGGAGTTCTATGAAATGGGTTCTATTATTAAGTATTTTGCCATTCTGGCGATTTTCATCTCTTGTCTTGGTTTGTTCGGGCTGGCTTCATTTATGACAGAACAGCGAACCAAAGAGATAGGAATCCGCAAAGTTCTGGGATCTTCAGTTACTACCATTGTTATGCTGCTTTCCAAAGGTTTCACCAAATGGGTTATCCTAGCAAATATAGTTGCATGGCCTATTGCCTATTATGCTATGAATAAATTTCTGCAAATGTTTGCTTATAGGGCAGAAATGAATATCTGGCTGTTTATAATATCTGGATTGCTGGCATTAGTGATTGCATTGGTTACGGTAGGTTATCAAACCATAAAAGCTGCAAATTCAAATCCTGTGGATGCGTTGAAATATGAGTAGGAGGAAAGATGATTAAAAATTATTTGAAAATTGCATTCCGAAAGCTAACTCGATCACGTGGATACGCATTCATAAACATTTTCGGACTGGCAATTGGATTTTGTGCCTGCATTTTTATAGGTCTTTGGATTCAAAATGAAATCACCTATGATAAAAACCATGAAAATTACGAAAATATATATCGTATTCTAACCAAACATCATTACGGAAGTCAA
>DAOUVH010000139.1 GCA_030667725.1 Candidatus Cloacimonadota bacterium
CTCAATTCCAATTATAAAGAATAAAATAATAAAATGCGATTCATTCAAAGTTGGTGTTTTTGCTATCTATACTCCGGATTTTATGGTTAAGAATAATATTGCAGATCATGCAAAAATGAATACTGATATCTTTAAAATTGCGAAAGAGCAGGCAGAATACTTAGCAAACAAAACTGATTATGTTATTATGCTTTCAAATGTTTCTAAATATATTGATAATAATATCGTAAAGAATCTTAAGGCTGATGCAGTTGTGAGCTTTGATTATCAGAAGAAAAATAATGAACTTCTTTCTAACCGTTCCACTAATTTCTACAGTATACTTACAAAAAATGGTAAATATGGAAAATTGCGGTTAGAATATCATAATGGAAAAATTCAGGGGAAGTGGGAAGAGGTTGAGTTTAATGATAAATGATCAACTCACCCTCAGTCCTTCTCTAGAGGGATGTCGGAGAAATAGTGAGAGAAAAAAATCTTCTTGAACTTCTTAATTTCCCCTTCTTTTTTAAGAGAAGGTTAAAGAGAAAATCATTTTTCTACGAAAAGCCGATTAATTGTTAGGGGATGAGTTAAACAAAAGGATTTTTTATGCAGAAAGCAATTGATGAATTTGTAAGGACATTGATCTCACGAGGTCTATCTGAGCATACGATTACAGCATACAAAAAAGATCTTCTGCAACTTCAGGAATTCCTTACAAAGTACTTTGAAGATGGAAGTGTAAAAGTGGATCAGATCACCCGCTTGTTTCTGCGTGATTTTCTGCGTCATTTAAGCATGAATGACAGGAATAATCGTACTCTTGCTCGCAAAGCAACAACAATGAAGAACTTCTTCCAATTCTGTGAAAAGAATGAATATCTAACAAAAAATCCTGCTTCAAATCTTCATATTCCCAAATTTGAGAAAAAACTGCCAAAATACTTCTCAGAAAAAGAGATGGAAGAATTATTGAATATTCCCGATCTATCCAGCAAATTCGGTATTCGCAACCGTGCGATCTTGGAGTTGATCTATTCCAGCGGTTTGAGGATCAGTGAGATAGCAGATTGCAAAATGGGGCAGATCGATCTGAATGAAAAACTGATAAAGATAATCGGGAAAGGGAATAAGGAACGGATCATACCAATTAGTAGTAAAGCGAAGATCGCTATCAGAAATTATGAAAATACACGTGAGCAATTCAGATCAAGATTCAGCGGTGAAATCTTCTTTTTATCAAAAAGCGGAAGGCAGCTTTCTTCAAATGAGATCAGGGAGATATTATCTCGATATTTAGTATTAGTTGCCCGAACCAAAGGTTATTCTCCACATTCGATACGTCATTCATTTGCGACTCATCTACTGGCTCGTGGCGCAGATTTAAGAGCTGTTCAAGAAATGTTGGGACATAGTAATTTATCTACAACAGAAATTTATACTCATCTTACTTTAAAGGATCTGAAAAAAGTATATGAGCAGGCACATCCCCGAAGCGATAAGGAAGATTAAATATCGAATTTCCAACAAGGAATATCCAATTTCCAATTAGAATTGTCACTTTGGACCATTTTTTTTTATCAATAATATTCTTAACTAATCCATATAATTGTTAAAAAAGAAAAAGCCTTCATTACCAATAAAATTCTGAAGGCTTTCTCAATCATTAAACTGCTAAACTACTAAACCACTTAACTACTTAACTATTTCAACCGATTCAATAATAATATCTTCTACCGGCCAGTCTTGCATTCCTGTTTTAGGATTAACCTGAGTAGGAACAACTTTAATTGCATCAACTATATCCATTCCTTTTGTAACCTTTCCAAAAACACAGTAACCCCAACCTTGTTTTTTATTTTGATGATCAAGAAAATTATTGTCCTTAATATTGATGAAAAACTGGGAAGTTGCAGAATGAGGGTTGTTAGTCCTTGCCATAGCAATAGTTCCGACTTCATTCGAAAGCATATTATCAGCTTCGTTTTGAATTTGATCATAAGTATCTGTTTTATGAACTCCTTCAACGGTAAATCCGCCACCCTGGATCATGAAATTATTAATTACTCTATGAAATACTGTTCCGTTAAAAAATCCATCATTTGCATATTTTACAAAGTTCTCAACGGTGATGGGAGCTTTATCTGCATAAAGTTCTAATTCTATGGTTCCCTTATTAGTGACCATCTTAACATTAACATTTTCACTTGCTTCTAAATTGTTCATCGTACACACTCCAATTAGTATTATTGCAATTACTACAAACAGCTTTTTTCTCATTTTAATCTATCTCCTTTTTATATTTATGTAATTTTATTTTTCCATTTTCCATTTTTAAATATGTATAGTTTTTTATCCAGTCACCGGCATTTGCATAAACACCGTTTTTGTAATTTTCAATTTTGGGAAGATGCGAATGTCCCAGGATAACCAAGTCTGTTTCATTTAGCTTTTCTTTAGCAAATTGGATCAGACCGAGTTCGCGTTTGTTCAATATTTCATCTGTTGGCTGCTGTATTCGGCTTGATCTGCTCATGTTTCTACCTATATTCAATGCAATGTCAGGATGCAGATTTCCAAATATCCACATGATGAATTTGTTACGGATCATTCTGCGGAATATCTGGTATCGCAAATCATTTGAAGTGTATTTATCACCGTGAGAAACAAAAGTTTTCACTCCATCTATCGTTTCACAAAAATCGTCTTTATATACTTCAATTCCCAATGTTCCTGTGAGGAAATCTTTGAACCAAAAATCATGGTTACCGGCAATAAATACGATTCTCACACCTTTTTCTCTTAACTGATGGAGTTTAAGAAGTACTGGGAAATAACCCTTAATAATGAATTTTTTCCAAACGAACCAGAGATCGAAAATATCTCCATTTAAAATTAATAGATCAGCTTCATTTTTTATGCTATCCAAAAAATCTATTACTTTTCTTCTACGTTGTAAATCCTCAGCGTTTTCTGTAAATTTCAAATGAAAATCAGATGCAATGTATACATTCATATCCTATTTCCTCTTTTGCTAATTCGTCATGATATAGTAAAACATATTAGCACCAAATTGTAAAGCTTGTTCTTTAATGTTTTCAGGATCATCATGAACATTACTCCATCCATCAGAGATATTGGATTCATAAGTATAGAGTAGTATCAACCGTCCATTCTCATCAAAAATACCGAAAGCCTGTGGTCTTTTGTCATCATGTTTATGGATCTTAGGCAACCCATTTGGAAAATCGAAAAAGCAATGAAACATTTCATGACTGGCTGGTAACTCGACCAGATCTTTTTCCGGAAATATTTTTTGTATTTCATGCTTAAAAGATTTATTCAATCCATAATCATCGTCAACATAAAGAAATCCGCCACGATCCAAATAAGTTCTAATATTCTCTGCTTCTTTGCTATTAAAATTAACTGTACCGTGTCCTGTCATAAAAATAAAAGGATAATCAAATAGTTTTGAGTCATCAGGGCTGACAATAGCCTGAAGTTTAGAGAAATTTGTATTCAGAGTAATATTGAGATATTCTACAATATTGGGGATAGTATCCTGGTCATTGTACCAGTCACCACCGCCACTGTAATGAAGCCGTGCAAGTTGTGATTTTTCTGCAGCTTTTAAAAATGAGATACTCAAAATGATAATAACTACACTTATTACTTTCATTTTATTTTTAACTCTTTCAAACGAGAAAGTATGGGTTCTTCTCTATTCAGCAACCACTTTCTCAGACGTTTAATAAGTCTTATTCTGCCGGCTTTATAATTTGAAAATTCGTAATTTTGTATAAAGATTTTCCTGAGTCTGTTCCAAATAAGACGAGGTATTGTTTTAAGTACCCATTTCCAGAAAAAGAGGGGATAGACTTTTCTGATGCGATTGAACTTCAAGTATTCAAGATCACCGTATTTCCCATTCATTTTCCATAGAATATGGGAAAGATCTTCTGTGGAGAGATACTTTGTACGAACATTAACTTGTAATCCATCATAAAAGCAAAAATCATCGGGGTTTGAAACTAAATTCTGATCCATCAACTTTTGTCTGACTTCGGTTTTATAGTGAGGAGTTAGAGCAAAGAAAAAAGGAGCATCCAATTTGTTTTTTCTGGCAAAACGAAAATTATCCCACAAATTTTTCTCAGTATCATCAGGAAGTCCGACTATAAAACCACCTGCTACAATAATGCTGTTATCATGCAATGATTTTATAGCTTGATCTGTTTCTGAGATTACTTTTCTATCTTTTGATAAGAAATCCAATTCTTTAATACTGATATTTTCAATACCCAGAAATACAAATTTGAAACCTGCTCTTGCCATTTTCCAGGCTAAATTATTATCGGATGCAAACCCATGAACACTGGCTTGAATAAGGTAGTCAATGTTGTTTAGTTCATTTTCGATGATAGCATCACAAACATCATGTATATGCTGTATATCCAAAAAGGCGTTGTCATCAGTAAAGAATAATAATTCCGCTCCTTCATTTACAGCACTTCTAATATCCCTGATTATTCTTTCTATGCTGTATTTTCGGAA
>DAOUVH010000188.1 GCA_030667725.1 Candidatus Cloacimonadota bacterium
ATAAAGAAAGTGGTGAATATTCTCCTGTTTTATACCAGTTTTCAAGCTCGGTATTTTTAAGTACGATTGTTGGATATATTCTAACAAAATCAGGATTGAGTTTGATTGTTGTTTCAATTGTTGTTTTGAGAGAACTAGAATTAAATCCGGGGAGTCCCGGCATCAACTGAATACCAAGAACAAAATTATTCTCTTTAATCAGATTGGATGATTCTATTGCTGTCTGGGAATTGTATCCCCGTTTTGAAGATTTAAGTACAGAATCGTCAAAACTTTGTATTCCCAGTTCGATTGTGCAAACGTTATTATCCTTACAAAAATCTAAAATATTTTGATTGATTGAATCGGGTCTGGTAGAAATCCTTATACCTTTTATCTTATCTTTATGCTCATTAACTGCATCGAAATAAGCTTGTTGCTTTTCTTTTTGGATATTGGTAAATGTGCCACCAAAAAATGCGACTTCCTTTTCCTCCAACTGATTATTTTCACAGAATTTTCTTACACTTTCTGAAATTGATTGAATTGCAGGTGTTTCACATTTTGTTATTGCTACTTGATCACAATAAACGCAATTGAACGGACACCCGAGATGTGGAATGAAAATTGGAAATATCTTCATTTTAATCAGGAACTTTAGAATCCCAATTTCTTGCAGGCATGTTTTGCTGCATCCTGCTGTGCTGCTTTTTTACTAGGACCTTTTCCTACACCGAAAATTTCATCCTTTATTGTTACTTGTATTGTAAACATTTTTTCATGTTCAGGTCCTTCAGCTTTTTGAATATGATAATCCGGAGTTGCCTGAAATTCAGCTTGAGTGTATTCTTGCAGTTTACTCTTATAATCAGTGAGATGTCCTTTTTTTAGATGTGTAGAGTAATCTTTCAGAATGAATTGCTTAATAAATTTTCTAGCTGTCTCAAGGTTTCCATCAAGGTAAATTGCGCAGATTAGAGATTCCATAGTATTAGAAAGAATTGAATTTAATCCGCCTTTTCCTGCAGAATCAGTATTGAATATTATAAAATTCTTGAGTTTTAATTTGCTGGAAACAAGTGCCAGCATCTTTCTTGATACGATCTTAGATTTCAATTTTGAAAGTTCACCTTCGGAATATTCTGGATATTCCAGGAACAGCTCTTCTGACACGATCAAACCCAAAATAGAATCACCTAAGAATTCCATTCTTTCAAATGGTGATCCTTTAGTATTTAATGGTTCTCGTGAAGTATGTGTAAGTGCTGCTATTAAAAGAGATGGATTGCTAAAATTGTAATCAATAATCTTCTGGAATTTTTTGAATTCGGTACTATTAGATTCTTTTGAAGATATTTGTGAAACTATAGATTTGATTATATTTTTCAAAATAAAATAAAGTGGCTGGCTAATGCCGAGCCACTTCTATTTAACAAATTTTTTAAAGATAACTACTCCATTATGACCACCAAAACCAAGAGAATTACTTAAAGCATAATTTACTTCCATTTCAATAGCTTTATTTGGAATATAATCAAGATCGCAAGCTGGATCAGGATTTTCGTAGTTAATGGTTGGATGTAATTTACCGGTAGTTATGGATTTACAGCAAACAAGAGCCTCAATGCCGGCAGCTGCACCGAGAGTGTGACCTATCATAGATTTTGTAGAACTGATCTTAACTTTTCTGGCATGTTCGCCAAAAACAGTCTTTATTGCGGCTGTTTCATTGGGGTCATTCAATGGTGTTGAAGTTCCATGAGCATTGATATAATCTATTTCTTCAGGGTCTATCCCTGCATCATTGATCGCTATTTGTATAGCACGTGCTCCACCTTCACCATTTTCTGCTGGAGCGGTTATGTGAAAAGCATCACAAGTTGCGCCATAGCCCACTAATTCTGCATATATTTTAGCACCACGATTAACTGCATGTTCCATTTCTTCCAAAATTATAACACCGCCACCTTCAGCCATAATAAACCCATCACGTTCCTTATCGAATGGACGGCAGGCTCTTTGAGGTTCATCGTTGCGAGTAGAAAGTGCTCTCATGGAACAAAATCCAGCTACAGCTAAAGGTGTTACGGAGCCTTCCGCTCCACCCGTGACCATAATATCGGCATCTCCATATTGAATTGAGCGGAATGCCGTCCCAATTGAATGGTTTGCCGATGCGCAGGCAGAAGAAATATTAAAGTTAAGAGCTCTAAGGTTATATTTAATTGCAATTTGTGCAGATGCGATATTAGAGATCATTTTTGGAATAAAAAATGGGCTTATCCTTTTTGGACCTTTTCTCTCCATTTTATATGCCTCAGTCTCAAATGTAAGCATACCACCGATACCGGAAGAAACGATCACTCCAGCTCTGTCATGATTGAAATCTGCATTGTGCAGTCCAGAATCTTCGAATGCTTCTTTTGCTGCAATGAGAGCATATTGCGTATAGTGATCGAGTTTTTTTATTCTCTTTTTCTCAAAATGTTCAGTTGGATCATAGTTTTTTATTTCACCAGCAATCCTGCTTGCATATTCTTCAGTTATTTCAAAATTTTTAATGTGGTCAACACCAGATTTTCCAGCGAGAAGGTTTTTCCATGTCTCCTCAACATTATGCCCAACAGCATTTATTGTACCCATTCCGGTTACAACAATTCTCCGTTTATTCATACTAACCTCAATATTAGGATGTTAATATGGTGGAGCTATTTAAAATAACTCCACCGAAAATATAGATTAATTTAAATGTTTTTCAAGATATTCGATTGCTTTACCAACAGTTGTAAGACCTTCAGCATCTGCATCAGCAATATCAAGATCAAATTCTTCTTCAAACTTCATGATAAGCTCAACAGTATCAAGAGAATCAGCTCCGAGATCTTCAATAAAACTCGCTTCAAGAGTTACTTCACTAGCCTCTACACCAAGTTCTTCCACGATTAGTTCGGTTACTTTTGCTTTAATGTCCATTATTTCCTCCTTAATTTTTGCTACATTATCAAGCCGCCATCCACTTGAATGGTTTGACCTGTTATATAACCAGCTTCGTCGGAAGCCAGGAATATACATAAATTTGCAACTTCTCTAACTGTACCCATGCGGGATAATGGGATAGCAGCTAAATAATTGTCAATAACTTCTTGCGGTAATTTGTCTGTCATTTCTGTTTTAATAAAACCGGGGGCAATGGCATTTACTCTGATATTTCTGGAGGCAAATTCCTTGGCAGATGATTTAGTAAAAGCAATAATTCCACCTTTGGATGCAGCATAATTTGCCTGTCCGGCATTTCCTATTAAACCAATAACAGATGCTATATTTAGGATTACACCGTAACGACTTTTAAGCATATATCTACTAACTTTTTGAGTACAGATGAATGTACCTTTAAGGTTAATATTTATTACTGCATCCCAATCAGATTCCTTCATTTTCATGAGTAATCCGTCTTTAGTGATTCCGGCATTATTTATGAGGATATCAATTTTTCCAAATTCCTTATGGATTTCTTTAAAAATTGAAGCGATCTCTTCGGAATTAGTTACATCAGCAGCGAAACCAATAGCTCTGTTCCCTAGATCATCGATCTGCTTAATAGCTGAATTTACAGCTTCCTGATCAAGATCTATAA
>DAOUVH010000005.1 GCA_030667725.1 Candidatus Cloacimonadota bacterium
ATTCCCAATGTTGTATAGGTTTCTCTGGTAGATTCGTCAAAAGGTAATTTGCCTGTTTCTTCTATAGTGTAGACTTCCGAAAGTACAAAGTGTGCTTGTCCATCTGTCTTCACCATCTTGTATTCATAAGAACGAGCAGCAATAGTTTTAACTTTTTCCAAGAATTTGATTCTTGCTTTATTATTCTTGAATGTGGCAGCTTTTTGCAGGATCGGATCGTTTTCAGTAAGATTGATCTGAGCTTGATAGTGCTCAATAGCAGCATCGGCATTAGCAATATCAGCTTCAGTTTCTAAAGTATCTTTTGATGCAGTATAGTTTGCAATTTCTTCTTTATATGTTTCAATTGATTTTGCTGCTTCTTCTGCATAAAGATTTGCTCCAATAACGTTCTCCAGCTCATCATCCAATCTTACAGTAAATGTTGGAGAAACAAGGAATAATCCCTTTTCCGCATCAAATTTACTAACTATTTTAAAGATTATGCTTCTATAGCTTACGTTATCAACTATCTCTCTTTGAGCTCCGAGTGTATTCTTGGAAAGTCGCCATTCTTCGTTTGAATAATTTCTTCTATAAACAGAATAAGAATATTTATTAACCTCTTCACCATTGAGGAATAATTTCCCCGGTTGGAGAGATTTTACAAATTCATTAAAGATAAGATCCTGAGTATATATTTGATCTTCACCGGAGTTTCCATTAGCCACAACTCTCATCTCGAAAGAAATTCTATTAGATGGTTCTTTTAGTGTGATCTTAAGTTTGCTATCCTGGTAAAACTCGTTGATCGTAGTTATTTTATTACCAGATTCATCAAAAACGGTAAAATAAACATTCTTGATTTTATCGTATTTAACATTTTTGTAAATATCATAATTAACAAGAATTTTTGTTTTATCATCATTCAAATATGTACAGTTAGTTAAGAAAACTGTTGGCTTTTCCCAGTAAATTGCATTGTAATCACCCTTATCGTTTTTTCTGTCTTCAACTGTCCATTCATCAGAAATTTTTGGAAGGTCAGCAGAATTAACAATATCAAATGTAGTAAGATCTGAGAATGTTTCATATCCGGCTCTGTCTTGAAGTGAAAATACTGCAACGTAATCTTCAATATTATCAACTTCCATATAAATGTCGCGTTTTTCATTAATGATCTTGCCATCAATAATATCAACTGCAACGGTATTGCTCGGAGTATAAGGATAACCACAATATCTTTGGTAAATAAGTTGAGCAGGATTTTTTAGAGAAGTTTCAAATTCGGGATCCATTTCAGCTTTTTGCTGCTCTTCAACATATGCATTGAATTTATTAATATCAGTTTTGTTAACGAGATATAAACTGTGATTAGTTTGGTCAGCTGTAAACAAAGATCTTACCCATTCAAATTGCATGCGGTTTTCGTCTTCAACATAAACAGAATATAGTTGTTGAATTTTCTCTGGTGAGTTATCAATAGGAATACCAATAGTAGGTTCGGCATGAGGCATATATTTACGTGATTCTGTTACAGCGATCACAGTATAGTAGTATTCTTTATCGGCTCTGAGTTTCTTCAGTAAATAAACGAAATGACGTAATTTCAATCCGGCATATACATCTGTTTCATCATCTTCAGTGATCTCAACCTTTGTGTTATTATAGAGAAATTTTTTTTCATCAATAACACCGAGAATTCTATAATTGGTTAATTGAGGTCCGGTTACTTCAATGTCTCTTGGTAAACGACCAAAAAGCGGACTGTCATCCGGTTGTTGTTTCTCTTTTTTCAATTTACCTGGAGATTGAAGATCAACAAAGCGGTTATAGCCGGAATCATAATAATACATTACATCCCCGGCAATACCGGTTTTTACGTTAACATCAACCTTACCATGGTAGAAAAGAGAATCTGATGTAACACCGCGGTATATGCGATATTCAATGATCCTTTTCTCAATTGGCAAAGGTTTCCAGCTTAATACTAATCCACTCCCGTCATCATCTGGAATATCTTCTGCTTTAAGGTTTTCTACAATATAACTTGATGTATCAACTGCAGCATGTGAAGGGATTGGAGTCAGCAAGAAACTAAAAACCATTAAAAACAGGATTAATCCTGTTTTAGAATAGTTTAATTTCATATACTTCTCCTTTTTATTATTCTCATAGCTTTTTTTATGAAAAATATTTTCAACAAACATCTATTTTGCCTTATTATGTCAATCATAATTTAAGCATTAATAAAGAACAATCATGTATTTAAATTATTTGTTCGAATCCATTGTTGATCCTGAGATGAAATATCTCTGTAATCTTGCTATCGATGATAAGAATTTATCCATCTCATTTTTGGGGACGGGAGGACCTGAAACGTTCTTTAATCTTAGAGGATTAATGGGTTTATTGTAATGATAGATAGTATAATGCAGATGATTGCCGGTGGATAGTCCTGTTGATCCTACATAGCCAACAACATCATGCTGCTTCACTCTATCCCCTATCCGATATTTTCCATAACTGCTGAGGTGACCGTAAAGTGTTTTGTATCCATTACCATGTCGGATTATTATGGTTTTGCCATATCCGCCTTTTTGTCCGTTTACAGTTGGGTGTCCACCCTTCCAACCTCTATGAATAATTGTTCCATCAGAAGATGCTTCTACTGGAGTTCCATAAGATGCAGCGTAATCTACTCCATTATGGAATCTTGTTTTTTTGGTTATTGGATGATATCGGCTTCCAAAATATGATGAGATCCTTCTATAGTTTAGAGGAGACTTCAGGAATGCTTTTTGGATACATATTCCCTTGTTATCATAATATCTGGTTTCATTTTTCTTATTTGTATAACGATAAGCGAATTCATTATAACTTTTACTGGAATATTTTGCAGCGAGGATATCCCCAGCTTTTACGAAATTTCCATCTGAATCTATGTTTTTTTCGTAAACAATATGGAACTTATCTCCTTTTTGCGGATCTATAAAAAAATCTATATCCCATTGGAATATCTGTGTGAACATAACAATAGTTGCAGCATCAATCCCTTCATCGCTCATGCCTTGCCATAGTGAAGATCCTATCTCACCTTCAGAAACAAAAATTTCTCTCACTAATTTTAGGGTGTCAATTTGAGAATAGAAAACGTTTGAAGTATCTCTAATAATTCTGTAATTATGAATCTGATCAGGCTTGAAACTGAGTTCGTGAATGATATTGAGAGAGTCTATTTTAACTGTAAAACTATCATTGGGGTGAGCACGTCTAAGATTATAGAGTGTATCCAGTTTATTTACAAGCTTGTAAACTAGAGCATTGTCCAATCCTTCATCCAGAAGTGCATTTGCAAGTGTTTCACCTTCTTCGAGCACACCTGTTTTATAGATAAAGGGATCAATCTCTTCAGGTATTCCCTCATTTGATTTTGAACAAGCCAATAACAACAATAGAACAAATATTGATATTACTACTTTACTCATATTAAATATTCCATTTTTTTTGCTTTTTTGTAGTAAGTGTAAAATATGTCAAATAAAATCAGGAAACAAGCAAAAAACTTGACCTATAGAGTAGTTTGAAAGGA
This sequence comes from Candidatus Cloacimonadota bacterium, assembly GCA_030667725.1. The sequence continues at coordinate 3,572 of DAOUVH010000005.1, forward strand.
TTTGATTATTAATGTAAATTATTAAAGGAGTTATATGTTTAATATAATTGGCGCTATTGTAGCATTGGGAATTTTGGTCACAGTTCATGAAATGGGGCACTTTATTGCTGCCAGAATATTCAAGGTAGAAGTGGAGAAATTTTCTATCGGATTTGGACCCAAATTATTGGCTTTTAAAAAAGGGAAGACAGAATATAGAATTTCGTTGATCCCCCTTGGCGGATATTTAAAAATGAAAGGTGAAAATCCCGATGAAGAAGTTGAAAATACTGAAAATTCATTCAAAACAAAAACATGGTGGCAACGAGCAACAATAGCCTTTGCAGGACCTTTTGCCAATTTCATCTTAGCCATGCTTATCTTCATTCTCACCTTTGCAATTGGTAAACATTTCGAAGATCAACTTCCAATTGTTGGAGAAGTTAGTGCAAATTATGCTGAATTTGTACAAGAAAAAGATATGATCATTCAAGTGAATGATAGAGATGTATACGGTTGGACTCAGATAATTCAACATACAAGAATTGCTGAAGAAAATACGTATCTAATAGAGCGAAATGATGAGCAGATCTTAATTACAAATCATGAAGTTGAACCCAGAACCTGGGTAACGGAAATTTTGCCGTTTGTCCCTGCTATTATTGGAGAAGTGGCGCCCGGTATGGCAGCGTACAAGGCCGGCTTAATGGATAATGATGAAGTTTTGTCGGTTGATGGGATAGACGTAAACAATTGGTATGAAATGCGTACTGCGATCACAACAAATGAGAATGAATTGATTACACTTAAGATAAAACGTGGTGATGATATCTTTGAAAAATCTTTAGCACCGGAAGAGAACATTCTGGATAATAACAGAATTATCGGGATCACGCAGTACATGCCTGTAAAATATATAGAGAAATATAGTTTATTAGAATCAGTAAAATACGGTACGATTGGAACCATTAACTTTGTATATCTAAATTATGCTATGCTATATAAATTAATAACAAATCCAGGTGCGATCAAGAATAATCTTGGTGGTCCCGTGATGATCTATGCCATGTCCACTCAAACTGCGGATAAGGGAATTGATAGTATCCTCTCTTTTATAGCAGCAATCAGTATTATCTTGATGATCATGAACTTACTCCCAATTCCAATTCTTGATGGCGGCCACATTTTCTTTTGCATTATTGAAGGGATCAGAAGAAAACCTTTAGGCATGAAAATCCAGATAGCATTGCAAAACTTTGGGCTTTTCATACTTGTATTCTTAATGATTTTTGCTTTCTGGAATGATATCAGCAGATTATTCAGCCGCAGTAGTTCCATTAAAGAGAACAAAGTTCAAATCGAGAATGGAAATTAGAAACCTTGAAATCGCTTCTTTCAACACATCTTGCAATTAGCAATTTTAAGGTTGGGATTGAGTATAGGTAAATGAAAGAAACCTTAAAAGGATTAAGTAGGAAGAGGGATAGAGAAAAATCCTTTCAAGGTTAAAATAGGAGAATATTATTTTCGAATTTAAACTTGAAGCAACCAGCGGAACAGCCCGAGCAGGTGTATTGCAGACTCCTCACGGTGGAATTAAAACACCAATTTTTATGCCGGTTGGCACGCGGGCAACTGTTAAAACTCTCGATCCTCAAGATCTTCATGATGTAAATGCACAAATAATTTTAGGGAATACATATCATCTTTATTTGCGTCCAGGACACGAGCTGATAAAAAATGCAGGTGGTTTGCATAAATTTATGGGTTGGAATAAACCGATCCTGACGGATAGTGGTGGTTTTCAGGTAATGAGCTTGGCTGGTCTGAGAAAGATCACCCTGGAAGGAGTTCGTTTTCAATCTCATATCGATGGAAGTTATCATATGTTCACACCGGAAAAGGTGATTGAAATTCAAAATGTAATTGGAGCTGATATTATCATGTCCTTCGATGAATGTCCTCCATATCCGGCTACAAAAAAGTATGTGGCAGATTCATTAAAAACAACTCTGGATTGGGCTGTAAGAGGAAAGGCAGTTCACAAAAATACAGAGCAACAGGCATTATTCGGCATTGTACAAGGCGGCATTTACGAAGATCTACGTGAAAAAAGTGCTAAAAAATTGATAGAGATGGATTTTCCGGGTTATTCAATTGGTGGTCTGGCAGTTGGTGAAAAAAAAGAAGATATGTTCAAGATCACAAAATTCCTCAATAATGTCCTACCTATGGAAAAACCAAGATATTTAATGGGTGTTGGAACTCCGGGAGACTTGCTGAAGAACATTCAAAATGGTGTTGATATGTTCGATTGCGTGATGCCAACCAGGAATGCAAGAAAGGGAACTGTCTTTACTTGGAATGGAAAAATGATAATCAAATCAGCCAGATATAAAGAGGATTTTTTGCCAATTGATGAAAATTGCCAATGTTATACTTGCCGGAATTTCTCACGTGCCTATATTCGACATTTATTCAATGTTAATGAATTCTTGGGAATGCGGTTAGCTTCCATTCACAGTCTGCATTTCTATTTGGATCTTGTTACAAAAGCAAGAGCAGCAATTCTGGATGGTAATTATGCTGCATTCAATAAAGAGTATGCAGTAAAACTTGATTTGATTATGGAGTAAGAGCATGAGTAAATTTAACGAGATAGACCTTTCTAATTTAAAAAAATACTCGATCAAAGATAGATCAAGTCTGGTGAAGAAAAGCATCTTTTCTAAGCCTATCCTGAACAGCTTCAAAGAATTTTCAGAATCATTGCCGGATATTTTGAAAGCATCAGATTTCAATGAACTACTGGATAAATGCGTTCAAGCCTATAAAAATGATAAACCTGTTATCGTTGCTCTAGGTGGTCATGTGATCAAATGCGGATTAGCACCATTTATTATTGAAATGATGGAATTAGGCATAATCAAGGGATTGGCTTCAAATGGTTCAGTTGTTATTCATGATTATGAAATTGCCAGATTTGGAGAAACTTCCGAAGATGTGGCAACTGCTTTGGAAACAGGTGAATTCGGTATGGTAAAAGAGACCTGTGACGGGATCAATAAAATAATCAGTTCTGCTTATAAAAAACTTGGTTATGGAGAGGCGATCGGGAAAGAGCTGGTAAAAATGAAAGCAGAAAACAATCATCTCTCACTTTTTGCCAATGCTTATAAAATGGGAATTCCTTTCACCGTACACGTTGCCTTGGGAACTGATATTGTTCATCAACATGAAACAGCCGATGGAGCTGCTATTGGTGATTGCTCAATGCGTGATTTCCGGATCTTATGCAATAATCTAATCGAACTCAATGATGGTGGTGTTTTCCTTAATTTTGGTTCTGCAGTTATCATGCCGGAAGTTTTTCTAAAAGCGGTAACAGTTGTTCGCAATCTGGGCTATCCTTTGAATAATTTCTATACTGCTGTGTTCGATATGAATATGCACTACAGACCCAGAACCAATATTGTTCATCGTCCTACTATTAGTGGTGGAAAGGGTTACTATTTTATCGGACATCACGAGATCATGATACCTCTGTTTTTCCAAACCTTAAAAGAGAGACTTAAAGATGCGTAAATTATTTATAATTATCTTTTTAATTGTAATCTTTACATCTCTTCTAGCAGATGAGAAAATTAAGAAGAAACAACCGCTCAAAGCTGCAGCTCTTTCCTGCTTTTTCCCGGGAGGAGGTCAGTTATATAATGGGAAATATTTAAAATCTGGATTTGTACTTGCAGTGGAAGGAAGCTTTATAGGGCTTGCAGTGTATCATCATCTCGAAGCGGAAAAATTCTATGATCGCTATAAAGTTTCTCTATTAGAAACAGATTACAATGAGTATGTGAAATATTATGAAAGACGCCAAAGTGATTTTTTCTGGATTGGGACAATAATTTTCTTGTCCGCTATAGATGCATATATTGATGCTCATCTTTATGATTTTGAAGAGAAAAAAAATAAGATCCACCTGAAATTTGAAGATAATACAGTTGGATTAATTTATTATTTTTAAGGTATGAAAATGAATAAGAAATTTGTAATTGCTATAGACGGTCCGGCTGCTTCCGGAAAAAGTACAACAGCCAAACAGTTAGCAATAAAATTAAAATATATTTATATAGATACTGGAGCTATGTATCGTGCTTCCGGTCTGTGTACACTTTTGCAAAATATAAGTTTGGATGATGAAGTAGCCTTAAAAGAAATGCTTGATAAAATAAGTATCAAGATCGAATATGCAGAAGAAGGGAATAGAATATATCTGAATGGAGAAGATGTTTCAGAGCGGATTCGAGAAGCGGATAGTACAAAGCTATCTTCTCAGATCGCTATGATTGGAATAGTACGTAAGAAAATGGTTGAATTGCAGCGAAAAATGGCTGAAAATGGCGGTGTTATCATGGATGGCAGAGATATCGGAACAGTTGTTTTTCCAAATGCCGATTTTAAGTTCTTTATGATAGCAGATGTGAAAACTCGTGCTTTACGTAGATGGAAAGAGGCTAAAGAAAAAGGTGAGATAATTTCTATAGGTGAGATTGAAGAAGAGCTGATATGGCGGGATGAAAATGACTCTAATCGCGAAATATCTCCATTAAAACAGGCTGATGATGCAATTCCGGTAGATACTTCAAAAATGTCGATCGATGAGCAAGTACAATTTATTTACAACAAGATAAAGTGAAATGATTATGAATAAATTATATAATTTTTTAACGTATTCTGTACGTAAATTCATTACAATCTTTATGGGGTTGAAAATTGAGAATGAGCAAAGATTGGTAAATGCAGAGAATTGCATTATTGTAGCAAATCATATTTCTATGTTCGACCCTCCATTTATTGGTTCTATCATACCTTTGGAAATTCATTATTTGGCTAAATCTGAGATATTTAAAAACAAATTGATGGATAAGTTTTTCAGATCGATAAATGCAATCCCCGTAAAAAGAGGAAGAATTGACAAATACGCAATTACGACTGTACAGAAGCTTCTGAGTTCAGGTCATTCAATGTTAATTTTTCCGGAAGGAACGCGCAATGGTGGAAAAGCAAAGGCAGGAGTTGGAAAATTTGCAATTCAGATGAAAGTTGATATTCTTCCAATTCATATTGAGAATTCTAACAATTTTCTAAAATGCCTTTTAAAAAAAAAACATCTGCATATAATTGTCGGAGAAAAATATAAATATGAAGAATTTTCCCATTTGGAAGAAAAGAAAGAAAATTATCGTGAGCTTGCAAACATGGTATATGAAAAGATAATGGATCTAAAAAAATGAATGTTAGAATAGCAAAAAATTCCGGCTTTTGTTTTGGAGTGAAAAGAGCCATAAAAGTTGCTCTTACAACCTCAAAAGGAAATCATGAAATTGTTACTTTAGGTCCAATTATTCATAACCCGCAGATGGTTGCAAAACTAGAGAGTGAAAAAATATTTAAAGTTGATAATATAGAACAGATAAAAGGGCGTCCTACAATAATCAGATCACATGGTATAAAAAAAGAAATTCTGGATGAATTAAAAAAGAATAATATAGAAATAATAAATGCGACTTGCCCTTATGTTTCAAAAACACAGGATTATGCGAAATCATTATCCGAAGATGGTTACGAGTTGATTATTTTAGGAGACCGCAATCATCCGGAAGTTAAAGCACTACGTTCATATGTGGATAAGGAAGTAATGATCGTTGCAAATGCGGATGAACTTGCAGATAAACAGTTTAAAAAAGTTGGAATTATTTCTCAGACGACCCGAAGAGTTGAAGATCTTCAGGAATTGGTAACGAGATTAGTCCCAAAATGTCACGAATTACGCGTTATAAACACAATTTGCAATGCTACAACCATCCGGCAGAATTCAACTTTAGCTTTGGCGAAAGAGAGTGATGTAATGATTGTTGTGGGAGGTAAAAATAGTTCAAATACAAAAATGCTTGCCAAAATTTGTGAAAGTTTTGTAAAGACCTATCATATTGAGACAGCTTGTGAAATTGATACAAAGTGGTTCAAAGATAAACAGGATATTGGTTTAACAGCTGGAGCTTCTACACCCGATTGGGTTATTGTAGAAGTGTACAATAAAATCTTAGAGTGTATAGGGAATATTAATAAAGTCGATCATATCGAGGATATTCCTGGTTTCAAGGAGGAATGATGTTTGTTAACGATCAAAATGAAGTTTTAGAAGCTAATGAAACTATCGAAAAAACGGAAGAAGAACAACTTGAAGTTAAAGAAGAATCTAAAGAGAAGAAAAGCGAAGTAAAAGAGGAAAAAAAGAAAGAAGAAAAAAAAGAATCAGGTAAAGATGATTTTGAAGACATGGAATCTTTACTTGATGAACATTTCAAAAAATTTGAACAGGGAAAAATTGTTGAAGGTATCGTTGTGAGTGTTGATGAACGCTCAGTTCTTGTTGATATCGGTTTTAAATCTGAAAGTGCGATCTCTATTCGCGAGTTTTCTAATTCCAATTTACCAGAAGTAAGCAGTAAGATCAAAGTTTATATTGATTCTGTTGAAGATGGTATTGGTAGACTTAGACTTTCCAAAAAGAAAGCAGATTTTTATCTGAATCTGGAGAAACTTGAAAAGATCATGGAAGAGAACAAATCTGTTACCGGAATTCTCAGACGTCGTGTGAAGGGTGGAATGATATGTGATTTGGAAAACCTAGAAGCTTTTTTACCTGGATCGCAAATATCCACGAAACCAATTCCAAACTTAGATCAATTCATCGGAAAAGAAAGTGAATTCAAGATTATTAAAATTGATAAAGAGCGTCGGAATATTATCGTTTCCAGAAAACAGGTTCTTATCGAAGAACAACAATCACGCTTGGAAGGTCTTAAAGAAGATATCTCTGAAGGCGCAGAGCTTGATGGTGAAGTAAGAAACATTACTGATTATGGTGCTTTTGTTGATCTGGGTGGAATTGACGGTCTGCTACATATTACAGATATGAGTTGGGGACACATCAAACACCCTTCCGATATGTTGAATATTGGAGACAAAGTTAAAGTTAAAGTACTGAAATTTGATATAGAGAATGAAAAAGTTTCGCTTGGTTTAAAACAACTTGTTCCACATCCATGGGAAAATATTGAAACAAAATATCCTGAGGGAACAATAGTATCCGGTAAAGTTGTGAATATTACCAATTATGGCGCTTTTGTAGAACTTGAGTCTGGTGTAGAAGGTTTAGTACATGTTTCAGAAATGAGCTGGACAAAAAAGATAAAACACCCAAAACAAATGTTTGAAAAGGGAGATTCAATAAAGGCTATAGTTCTTTCTACTTCAAAAGAAGAGAGAAGAATTTCTCTTGGTGTTAAGCAGATGGAACCAAATCCATGGCTTACTATCGAAGATAGATATCCGGCAGATACTATGATCAAAGGTGTTGTAAAAAGTATAACTCCGTTTGGTGTGTTTATTGAGATCGAAGAAGATATTGAAGGGTTGATCCATATTTCAGATATCTCCTGGACAAAACGTATTTATCATCCAAAAGAAGTTTTGAAGAAGGGTGATGAGCTTGATGTTAAAGTGCTTTCTATAGATAAAACATTACACAGAATAGCACTGGGCATCAAACAATTGCATACTGATCCTTGGGAAAACCTTGATCAGAGGCTTCCAATTAATACAGAAGTAAAAGCAAAAATTGTGAAGATCATTGCAAAAGGGGTTCTGGTTGATGTTGATGTTGATGATCATACCGTTGAAGGATTCATCCCTCTTTCCCATCTAGCAATTCCTGGTCTCAAAAAAGCGGGAATGGCTTTTGAAGTTGATGAAGAATTACCTCTTAAAGTTATTGAGCTTGACCTGGAAAACAGACGCTTGATCTTAAGTGTAAAGGCATATTTCTTTGCTCGAGATAAAAATGAGTTCAATGAATTTGTAGAATTACATCAAGAGAGAGTAAATCAGAAATCAGAAAAGAGAAAGGCTATCAAAGAAAATCTTGTGGAACAAGAAAAGAAAGTAGCTAAACCAGAAGAGCCTAAAGAAGAGATTCAAGTGGTTGTAAAAGAAGCAGTAGAAGAAAAAGTTGAAGAAGAAAAGGTAGAGGAAGTAAAAGCTGAAACAGAATCTGAAGGAATAGAAGAAACTATAGAGGTAGAAGCTGAAGTTACGTTAGATGAAGAAAAAACTGTTGAAGTGGAAGTTAAACAAGAGAAAGAGACAGAAGAAAAATCTGACAAGAAAACTGAAGAAGTTATAGAAGTAATAGAAGAAGATAAGGAAAATGAATAGCGAAGTCGTTAATACCTAAAATAAAGAATTAAAGATAGACCGGTAAAAACCGGTCTTCTTTTTATTTATAAGGAGCCAATTATGACTAAACCGATAGATTCACTTTCCAAAACAAATGAACAAATATTTCTGATCGGGTTTATGGGAGTAGGGAAAACTTACCTGGGTGAAAAATTAGCTGCAATATTGAATCTGGATTTTCATGATATCGATCGTGAGATTGAGAAAGAAGCAGAACTTGATGTTAACGATATTTTTAAGCTCAAAGGTGAAAAAGTTTTTCGGGAATTGGAATCCAGAGTATTAACAAATTGGAATAAGCAAGGAATAATTTCAACAGGTGGTGGGATAATAGAATTACAACAAAATAGAGATATTATCAAAACAAAAAAAACGGTTTGGCTAAATCCTTCCTGGCAAATAATCAGATCAAGAGTTCTCAATTCATACAGACCTCTTATCCTTGAACGAAGTGAAGATGAACTTTACAAATTGTGGGATCAACGGAAAGAACTATATAGACAATGTGCAGATATTGAATTTACAAAAAGCAGTTTAGATGATTTATTAGAATTATTAAGTTAATTACTGAAGATTCGACACCACCCTTTCAATCTTGTATTAAGATTATTTATAAAGCCCTGTCTGTCAGTTGCCAGACAGGGCTCCTTATTATTTATTTCAACAGAATCATTTTCTTAACACTGGTGTAATCACCAAGTTTATCAGTAGCGTCAAATCCGCTGAAATATATTCCACTCGATACACTCTTGCCATTATCATCTCTTCCGTCCCAGACTATGGAATGATATCCTGCCTGCATATTATCTGCAACTAGTGTTTTCACTCTATGTCCACGAACATTGTAAATGCTGAGTGATACTTTGGAATCAGCTTTCAAACTGAAATTAACATTGGTGATAGGATTGAATGGATTTGGATAGTTACCGGTGAGTTCTGTGGTAACAGGAATAATAACGTCGTTTGCATTGGTCTGAACATGTTCTATGACAGCATCTGTAGATAGAGAGGATTGATAGTCACCACTGTAGACTGCTCTGACATTATAACAATACGTTCCATTTGGAACAGCAGGATCAAGATAGGAAGTCTCCATAATATCATCAGCTATCATAATCATATCACGATATACTTTATAATGAGAAAATGCTCTGCTTGCGGGTTCATCCCAGGTTACAAGAATATTTGCATATTGGGTTACTGCCTCTGGATTTTGGGGTGCTGGAAGGAATATAGTTACAAGTTCAATATTAGATGGACCCGATTCTCCTGCATGGAATAGAGCAGTAATATGATATTCGTAATCGCCGGGGGCAAGTGTAAAATCAGTATAGGTAAGTATTGCAAGATCAGTGATCTCAACTATCATTAAACCATCTTTGTAGATTTTGTATCCGGTGAGGTCTCTAGTATTATCCGTTCCACTCGGTTGTTCCCAGGTAAGAATAACATCGTTGAAATCCTGGATCTCTGCTGTCAGATTTTCGGGAGGGAACGTCGGTGCATACGCTTCTATCGAGAAGTAACTGATCCAAGTATCTTCTGCAACTACTTCCAGTTCAAAATTGACCATGTGACTATCAGGAATATCTTCTGACGCTTCAATTGTAAATGCACCGGCAATTAAAGAAATGTCACCTGCCGCTATATTACCAAAATTCTCAGTATTATCGATAATAGTTATATAAGGATCTGTTGAAGAAATGGTAACAATAGCATTTGTTGCCTGACCGGTTCCTAAATTTTCCACACTCATATCAATATCTACGATCTCTCCATTCTCAAGTGATCCGTTCCCGTTGCCAGTTGCTGTATCATCGATAATATAGCTTTCGAATATAACATAAGGACCGCCCGGAGGGATCACTGTAACATCATCATCATAAATTGTTTCAGTGTTAAAACCGGTAACAACCATAGTGCATATTCCTGCATCAAGTCCGTGGTCAATAGTAACATTTCCATTTTCATCAGAAATTCCGGAAAATACTTCACCATCTTGTGATAAAGCAACCATAGCACCTTCTACTGGAGTTCCACCAGTTGTTATTGTTGTAGAGAAATCTATACCCATTAAAACTGCTGTATTAGAAAGTGAAAGTTCTTGAGGAGTATCAGTTCTAACCTGCAATGCGGCATCACCAAAAATTGTCCAATGTTGCATTTCATCTAAACCACCACTATAATCTTCTACAACCATAAGAATAGATCCGTTAAGACAAACTGCTCCATAAGTTGTCTTTTGAACATCGGTAGTTATACCATTTTGACCGGGATGAGCTGCATAATCATATCCACCGATTAGAAGATCATTGATATAATCTTGACCTCTCATTGGAGGAGCCCAGCTCATATTGATGGTAGAAGCTAACATACCTACAGCACCGCCACCGGATTTATGTAACCATGCTTCTGCAAAACACTCTGCGCTTTGAAATGCTCCGTTTACGCAGGCAACAGAAATAATAAATGGAAGTTTATCTCCATTTGAAAGGTTATTTACAGAAGTATTATTAAAACCGGATGTTCCCCAACTGGTTATTGAACCATGACCACAATAATTAATTATCGTAAGTCCGTTATTAACAGGTCCGGAAACTAGAGCTTGTGAAGGATATTGATACGCTTCTGCAACTTCAGTATAGGTAAATGGTAGAAGCTTATCATCTTTGATCACATCAATATGAATGTAATCAGCTTCGCCATCATCACCAATCCCGGCACCTTGCTCAGAACCAATTCCCAAACCTTTGCTATACCAATCACCACCCATTTCAGGAGTCTTTTCATAACCTATTGCTTTATTTACCTGAGTTGTAACCTGGTCGGCATAACTTGCGGAAAATCTTCCAACAATGAGATCAGGATATACATCACCGCCAACCAGACAGCCTAAAGTCGGATCAGTTGGTGTTCCACCTACAGTTGTACCGGAAATATCGTTCCAATCTCCAACCAGCTGTACATAAAGGATATCATCATGACTTGCAAATTGAGTGCTTACCAAAGATATTACATTTGTTCCTGTTGCAACTTCTTCAGCATAAACAGTGAATCCTTTTTCTCTTTTCCATTCGATGTAGGGAAGAATGGCAGATGCATCACGTGGTGTGTGAATAACCAGAATAGACCCGAATTCATCCAATTCATGTTCAAATCTGGTTTCAGTGTAATTAATAAACACAGATCTATAAAGTGAATTCATTGCCTTTGTCATACGCTCTGATGCATTATAAATCGGATTTATAGGAGTTGAACTATTTTCGGTAAGTTTTACAGTAACGTTTTCGAATACTCTTAAGATATTTTGTTCTGCATTGTATTGAAAAGGATATACATAAACAATTGCACCTCTGACATCACGAATGATGAAAGGTTCCATTGCTTCTGCGATATTTCCCGGATAGAATTCATCAACTATAGATTCATTCGCTATTTCATAGGGGATCGAGGAAGGATCCTGATTACGGTAAATAGTCCCGCGAGAAGGCAGAAGCGGATGATCAAGTTGATATTCAACATAATCATTAGTGATTATTTCTGTTGTTACATTCTTTGTTTCAGACAGTTGTACAGCAGCATGAATGAAAGGAAGTTCAGCAAATCCCCTCTTCTTTGTTGTTACACTGTTTTCAAAATTGATCGTAGAATAAGTTACACCATCTTTTGTAATCTGTTCTACGTTGTAATTTTCGAGATCAAAATCTAAGTTGATCTCACCACTTATCGGCTGTGAAAAACTGACATTATATCCACTTGTTGCGAATAACAATGTACTACCAAAAACTATAAATAATAAAGTAATTTTGAGTTTATTCTTTTTCATAATCTCCTCCACGAGTTATTTTAATAAAATCATTTTTTTTATGCTAGTGTATTTCCCGCTAGCATTTCCATCAGCGGTTTCAAATCTAGAGAAATAAACTCCACTTGATACACTTTTACCGGATTCATCAGTACCATTCCAAACAATAGAATGATATCCTGCCTGCAGATCATCTTTAACTAATGTCTTTACTCTCTGTCCACG
>DAOUVH010000082.1 GCA_030667725.1 Candidatus Cloacimonadota bacterium
CAAAAAATCTTTTGTTATCTCCTCTTCCTATAAGATAACCACTCACCAAAAACAGATGCAAAGAAAACCCTTCCCAAGAAAAACTTGGGAACGAGCAACTTACAATGCTTTTTCAATTGCCTGGATAATTTTATCACTCTCCGGTTTATCTTTGGAGCCAAAGCGATTGATGATCTTCCCTTCTTTTGAGATCAGGAATTTATTGAAATTCCAACTGATCTTGCCACTAAATTCGGGATTTGTGGTTTTGGATGTAAGATATTGATAAAGCGGATGCATATCTTTTCCTTTAACAGAAATCTTACTGAACATAGGGAATGTTACGCCATAATTGATTTGGCAAAAACTGGCGATTTCTTTATCAGTGCCGGGTTCCTGTTTTAAAAAGTTATTAGCGGGAAATCCTAATATCACCAAACCCTGATTTTTGTAGGTTTCATAAAGTTTTTCCAGACCTTCATACTGATAAGTAAAGCCACATTTACTTGCTGTATTCACGATCAGCAGAACTTTTCCTACGTATTCACTGAGTTTAAGAGTATCACCCTGTATATTGACCATTTTAAAATCATAAATGTTGTTCATATTTTGCTCCTCTGCCTGGATGGTTGTCATTACAACCAGCAGGATCATTATCATTATTATTCTCTTCATTTTATTTCTCCTTTCAAATAAACAGTTCCCAAGAAGAATTTGGGAACGGAAAACTGTATTTCAATTTCAACAAAATAATTATTGAATCTTACCTATTCGTTTTGTAGTGTTTTCCCAGTCCTGCCGGTGGACGTGAACGGATCATTGCTCCTGCCAGAACAAGAATTGTCAGGATGTAAGGGATCATTTGAATTATTTCGTTAGGAACATTAAGATTAAGAGCTTGCATTCTCATTTGAAGCGCATCGGTATAGGCAAATAGATAGCTGGCTCCAAATGCACCCAATGGATTCCACCCTCCAAAAATATTTGCTGCCAATGCCATGTAGCCTCTACCGGCAGACATATTCATACTGAACCAATTCAATTGCCCTAGAGAAAGATATGCACCTCCAAGTCCACAAAGCACTCCACTAAATATCAAACTTGTATATTGAATTTTTCTTATTTTAATTCCCAGGGTATCAGCAGCTTTTTGATGTTCACCTACAACTCTCAATCTGAGCCCGAAAGGAGTTTTAAATAATATTATCCAAGAGAAAATTACAACAATGAACATCAAATACACCAATATATTATGCGAACCGAAAAGTTTCCCCAGTATGGGAATGGAAGACAGGACAGGAATTGTGATCTCGTTTAACCCCGTTACATTTACGGAAGTTCCTCTAGATCCCCAGAGTATCTGCATTAGCCAGGTAGTTATTCCCAACATGAGAATATTTAAACCAACTCCGGCGACTACATGATTTGCTTCAAACTTGATGGTGAACAGGGCAAAAATGAAGCCGATCAATGCTCCTGCCATAATAGCAAATAATATGCCGATATATGGATTACCAGTAAGATATGATCCCAGTACGCCGGCAAAAGCACCGGTAAGGAGCATGCCTTCTAAACCTAAATTTATAATTCCTGCTCTTTCAGAAAATACACCACCGATCGCTGCAAATACTAATGGAACCGAAATTCTCACAGCTGCAGAAAATGTATTGATATTGAATATAACTTCTAATATCTCCTGCATATTCTATTTCCTTAAGAGTTTTTTTATTAATATTGGTGCAGCTACAAAAAGAATAACCAGACCTTGAATTACAACCATGAGATCCATGGGGATCTTGGCAAAAAGCTGCATTGTTATCCCACCGGTTTGTAAAGCTCCGAAGAGAATAGCGGCAAAAAACACGCCCCATGGTTTATTCTTGCCCAACACTGCAACAGCAATTCCTGTGAATCCGTACCCTGGCGAGAAGTTTGTAATAAATCTGTGCAAAACACCCATAACAATTGTAGAACCGGCCAGTCCGGCTACAAATCCGCTTATCATCATAGAAAACACCATCATCTTATTGGAATTAATTCCTGCATATTCAGCAGCAGAGCGATTTTCTCCAACGGTTTGAATTTCGTAACCTAATTTTGTGCGTTTGAAAAATATATCTATGATAATAATAACAAAAACAGCAATAAAAATAGCCCAGGTCAATCTGGAATACTCGATCAATTCCGGTAATCTGGCAGATTCAGGAATTAAAACGGTTTGTGGTATCGGACCTTCTTCTTTGAAGTATTTTAGTAGCAGGTAACTAGTAGTTAGAATCCCGATATAGTTCATCATAATTGTAGTTACAACTTCATGAGCACCAGTTTTAGCTTTAAGATATCCCGGCAAAAAGCCCCATGCACTTCCTGTAAACCCTCCCATTATCAGTGCAAGGGGTATTAAAATATAACCGGGAAGAAATCCCAGATAAATAGCCGTAATTGCAGTTGCAAAAGCGCCAAGATACATTTGACCTTCACCGCCAATATTGAATAATCCGGATTTGAAACCAATAGCAACAGCTAATCCTGTGAAAATTAACGGAATTGTATTCATCAAGGTCTGTGTAAGATTAAAGACACTTCCAAATGCTCCATCAAATAAGGCGGTATAAGCCTTTATTACGCTGAATCCGGAAAGTTGTATCAGAACGGCACCGACTAAAAATGCTAATAATATTGCGGCAAGGGAATAGATTGCATCTTCGTACTTTTTTAATATTTTAATCATTTTGTATGCTATTTCCAGTTTCCAATTTCTCTTCAGCAGAAACGTTTTTCCCTGCCATTAGCAGACCCAGTTCTTCTTTAGTATAATTATTTTTTTTAGAGACAATTTCTCCTTCATATATTACCAATATTTTATCGGCGAGGGAGAGAAGTTCTTCCAATTCAGCTGATATCAGTAGAATTGCTTTATTTTGTTTTCGCATTTTTAAAATATTATTATGAATAAATTCTATTGCACCCACATCTACTCCACGTGTAGGTTGAGCTGCTAGTATAAATTTAGGATCAGTGGAAAGTTCCCGACCTATCACCAGTTTTTGCTGATTACCACCCGAAAGATTATCAACCGTATCATTCAGTGATTGGCAGCGTACATCAAATTTTTCCACTACTTTCTTACAGTATTCGTTAATATCATTTTTCTGCAGAAATCCATTTTTTGTGAAACTATCCTGATTACCAAGAATTATATTCTTAGCCAGATCATAAGAGGGGACTAAACCTCTTTTTAAGCGATCTGAAGGTATATGGGATAATCCTCTCTTTCGTCTAATGCCGGTAGACGCATGAGTAATATCTACATCATCCAGAATTATCTTTCCGCTTGTTACTTTTCGTAATCCGGCAATACACTCTTCTAACTCCAACTGACCATTGCCAGACACTCCGGCAATACCTACGATCTCGCCTTTACGGATAGTAATATCAATATTCTTCAATAATTGATTGCCATGTTTTCTGCTCAGAGAAAGATTCTTTACTTCAAGGACATTATCCCCGACATTACCTTTTTCTTTATTCACATTTAATAGAACTTCACGACCGACCATCATTCTTGCCAGTTCTTTTGGATTGGTATCACAAGTATTAACTGTACCGATTACTTTTCCTTTCCGCAAGACAGTCACCCGGTCAGAGATTTTCATTGTTTCTTCAAGTTTATGTGTTATGAAAATAATGGTTTTCCCACTTGCTTTCAGTTCCCTTAGAGTAGTGAAGAGATTATTAACTTCCTGAGGAGTTAAAACAGCGGTTGGCTCGTCAAAGATCAATATCTCTGCTTTCCGATAAAGAACTTTCAGGATCTCTACCCGTTGCTGTTCACCAACCGATATGTTCTCAATTTTATCATCTGTTTTTACGGTAAGATGATAGTTATCGGAAATTTGTTTAACTTGTTCTCTGGCTTTTTTCATATCAACTAAGCCGTTCTTTAAAGGTTCTTCGCCGACAATAATATTTTCTGTAGTTGTAAGTCTATCAATCAACATGAAATGCTGATGGATCATCCCTAATCCAAGTTCTATAGCTTTGTGGGGATTATCTATCTTACAGAGTTTACCTCTTAGGAATATTTCGCCTTCTTCGGGATTGTAAAGTCCGAATAGGTTATTCACCAGGGTTGTTTTCCCGGCACCATTTTCGCCAAGTAGACAATGGATCTCGCCTTTATTAATAGTCAGATCAATTTTATCATTGGCAATAAAATCACCGAATTTTTTTGTTATTCCTTTAAATTCTATAATATTCAAATCAGAACTTTTTAAAATAATAAAAAGGGAACGATTTTATAATCGTTCCCAGTGTTTGAAACTATTTAACTTCTTCTATTGTGGCTGGAATCTCAATTTCGCCAGCGATGATTTTCTTCTTAACAATTTCTAATTCAGAAATCACATCTTCAGGTAAAATATTTACAGAATATCCCAAAGCATCTTCTTTGATACCAAGTGAATAAATTTTACCTTCAAATTTACCATCGATTACATCTTTAATAGCTATGCATACTGTATTGTCAACACGCTTCATACCATTCGTAAGCACATTTTCAGGAGCAAGATAACCTTGATCTGAATCTGCACCAATTGAATAGAAATTCTTTTCTTTTGAAGCATTGATCACGCCTAAACCAGATCTACCGGCAGCACCCCATACAATATCTGCTCCCTGCTCGTACATAGAGAGAGTGAGTTCTTTACCTTTAGCAGGATCTGCCCAATGGTTTACATAAGTATGAATGGCTTTTACGCCATTATCAGCATAATTTACACCAGTCATAAAGCCAGCAATGTTAGCATCAATCAGAGGTATTTTCATTCCACCAACAACACCAACAATCTTATCTTCATTAATTCTTACATCATCTGTTTTGACCGTCATAAGAGCAGAAGCATAACCAACCATAAAGCCGCGTTCTTGTTCTTTAAAAACATAAGAAGCAACGTTAGGGTTCATTACTACCATGTCGATAATTGCAAAATTCTGTTTTGGAAATCTTTCAGAAATTTTAGTTAGTGCATCAGCTTGGTCAAAACCGATAGAGATGATGAGATCATATTTCTTAGAATTAGCAAATTGAGCCAGATATGTCTCATATTCTGTAATAGCAGAAGGTTCAGCAAAATCATATTCTATAGCGTACTGCTCTTTTGCCATCTTCATTCCTTCCATTGCAGCGTCATTAAATGATTTGTCGCCCAACCCGCCTGTGGCAAATACAATAGCTACATTAGCTTCTGCAAAAGCACACACGGCTAAAACCAAAATCAACATTGTTACAAATACTTTTTTCATACGTCCTCCCTTTATTTGGTTAACTTCAATAATGCCTTTAAAGCTCCTTTAGAAAAGGCTGTTTTAAAAGCAATTTCCCAATCATCTATTAAAAAAGTTTTGTCAATTAATTTTGTCAAATCTATTTTGCTCTCTCGCATAAATTGCAGAGCTGGAGCAAAATGACCACAGCGGGAACCTATCAGCCTTATCTCTTTTCTAACCCAGAGAGATGGATTAAATTTTATTTGTCCAGCATAAGTGCTTTTCAATACGATCGTTCCTTTTGGTCTAACGATATTGCTCGCATATAAGAGGGCAGCGTCATTACCGGTACATTCAATAATGATATCAAAAGAGTTTTCCAGATCATCAGATTCATTCAAGATCATAGTTTTGCAATAATCTTGAGCCAGCTCCAATTTTTTTTTATGTTTTCCGATCATAGTAAGGTCGCAGAAAGTTGTTGAGATTACTCTTGCGATCAATTGCCCTAACTTAC
>DAOUVH010000027.1 GCA_030667725.1 Candidatus Cloacimonadota bacterium
AATCGAATATCTTGATGTCAAGTAAAATGCTTGTTACAGTTATAGTTCAAGTTCTTAAAAAATTATTTCTATCCAGATACTTAGACGGAACATTGAAGAAGATGTTTTTCTCTTTTTATCTTCTGTCCATTCATATTCACTAGTCATTCCGGCAGTAATGCTTTTACTAAATTTGTAAGATGCTCCCGGCGTAATGCTATATGATGTTCTTTCAATTTCTGTAATTTCTGTCTCCTGACCTTTACTTGTTGTTTTGTCCATTGTCATATTAAAATTCACATCTGTGGTAATTTCATTCTTCATATTTGTTCGTTTGAAGAATAAAATTCTTATACCTTTAGGGTTAGAAAATGACCAAGAAAGATTTCCATTCATAGATTGAGAAGTTGTGTGCCGAATATCATCATAATTAACACGATGACTAATATTTTCCAGATCAGAGTAATTAAGAGAAAAACTGCTTGTAATATTATGAACCCAATTTCCATGCCATGAAATTAATGGTGTGAGATTGATCCGGTTCTGTTCTGTATCGGCTTGTGTAAAACCGATATCACCATCCTCCATTTTTGAATAAACGTAGCTGCTTGTAAGACGGGAACTTGTAAGTATTTTCTCTGCGTGAATTAACTTTTCAAATTCTGTAAGCGTTATAGAAACATTTGGAAAGGTTGTAGTTATATTTAGCTTCCTAATATTACTAAGTGTTGTTGTTATCTCTTTTGAGTAACCAAAGTTTGTTGATAAATTCCTTATGATCGGGAAGCTGGCTGAAGTTGAATATTTGTCGGTAATTGTTTTCAGGATTATTTCTTTATCATCTCCTTCTTCATCAAGAATATGCGGTAAACCTAATTGATATAGAAAATCAGGGCGGTCGAATCTATCTTCATAGGTTGTACGGTAGGTATTATCATAAGAAACATTGATATTGCTTAATCCGCTGATATAGCTTACTATTGAAGCAAAAAGATTGCTCTTTCTTTCAGGCATTGTCAGTTGTTCAGGTTCCTTCTCAAGTTCCTGTTGTCCTTCTTCATCACCTTTTCCCGGTTCTCCAGGTGAAAAGCCTTCTGAGCTTTCATCTTCTTCATGGTCACCCATTCCCTTGTTTTCAGGTTCCTCAGGTTGATCCTTTGGTTTTTCACCACCAAATGGTGTTCGCATCTCCGGTTGTTCAAAATTATCTTTTTCTTCTTCTTTTATCTCTTCAATTTTCTGATCCGACTCAGATTCCTCTTTCCCTTCAACGGTTCCTGAGAATTTATTATCAAGCCAACTGGCAAGATCACGCAATATATCTTGATTTTTTAAAGTAATATTTCCACCAATTTTCCGATTTACTCCACCTCTGTAATATAGTGTATCCTGAGTACCGGATTTCACATGATCATCATCGTAAGTAACAGATGCATCACCGTTGAAACTGATTATATTATCAATATATTTTGGATCAAACCCAACTGTAATGTTTTGAGTTCTCTCTTTCTCCTCTCCTATGTTATATCCTTTCCAATAGTTCTTCAACATAAGGTCCCGTTTGGTGGTAAGATCGTAAGATGTTGAAATATCACTTAAAAAATCGTAATCAAAACCGGATGATGTTTCAAATGTTCGAGTTTGAAACGAGTTTGTATTGGGAGCCCAATGCGGGATCGAATCGGTGTAAGTATCCCAGCGCCATGCAAATGGGTCAGTATTCCGCAAAGTTAAAGTATTAGATATGGAATGCGGGAAGAAATGTAACTTATAATTTGAAAACAGTCCAATATCAATCTTCTCTTGGGGAATGGTGAAATTATATATGTGTTTAAGTGTATAAGTTGTTGTTGTATCCGCACGGTTAGCATTTGTTGCAAAAGTTTTCTGAATATTACCACTAATAGTAGTATTCTTTAATGTGTAAGCTAATATTTTGCTTTTAGGTGTTTTAGTCTGACTTATTGTAAGATCAGCACGATATGAGAGATTTCTATTTGTCTCTCGATCTTTATCTTCGGCAAGAAGATCTTCACGTAAAATATCGGAACCCGATTTAAATCGTGGTATTCCAACTGATTGTGTCCTTGCAAGATTAAGTGGAATATTAAAACCCCATTCTGCCGGCATAAATTTATTCAAATTAATCCTGTTGGTGATGTCCAGGCTTGTTTGTTGAACATATGATACATTAGTAGTTCTTCTGGCTGAAGATTGAAAATTTTCCGATCTATAATCCAGACCAATGTTAAATGTAGCAAAATCTGCGAAACTGGTTGAAAAATTTGCTCTAGTCGCAATTCCAAAATCTTCATATGGGTCAGCCACCCTGATATCATCAAAATATATTCTCCCTGAAAATTGGTTTGATGCTTCTAAACCCAAAGACATCTCTCTTACATCCGATAGACTTGGATTTCCAACTTTAGATAGTTTGATATCCTCGATATAGTAACTTATATCATTATTGCTATCTAAGTTTTTTAATTGCGTAAATTCAGAGAATTCAATTTCAATTTCTTTCCAGCCGTCTTCGTCCATAACCGTCTTATACTCTTGAAGATATAATGGTTGTTTTATCTCATAGTAATTCACTGAATCTGCACCAAGACGAATAATCAGAGAGTCTTGTTCTTCCGGAGAATAGCCCGTAATAGGTTTCTCGGCATATACCCAATAACGTATCTTATTATATGAAAGAAGATTATATGGATCCAAAAATTCCTGAGTCACCAGACCATGTTTTCTAGTTTCTAAATCGTTATAGTCTATGGTTAATGATTGTTCTAATGTAGCTTCACCATTTTCCTCGATAACTGTATGCGGGGCAGGTGTATAATGCTGGTCAGATTGATTATCTGCAATTCCAACTTGCATAATTTCGGTATTGCCTGTAGCAACTGTCCCATCTTCGTTTTTAATAAATCCTTCTTCCCATTTATTCCCGACTACATCAAGATTCACAATTCGGACTCTTGTACTATCTTCAACCTCAAACCAAATACGAGAGAAACTGATCTTTTTGATATTGGGAACTTTGCTGGCATTATCTGTTATAATTCTGTAATTTTCGGGATTATGAAGAGGAATTCGGAACAATCTCCAGCCATTAAACTCTCCTTCCATGAACTCTTCGCCATTGTTAAGGCTGATAGTATATTCAAAGTAAATATTATCTTTATCTAAATCATAATTATCATTTAAATCTTCTGTATCGAGTTTATTATTACCTTCTGTTCCATTGATATAAGGATATTCTTCAGCACCATTTATAACCACTTCCTCATTATCAAAATTATCATTAGGATCATCACCGAAGTTACCGGTTTTAATTCTATCTAGACCTACATCTTCACCACCATCCAGAATTCCATCAGCTTCCACAAGTCCATCTTCTTTGTCTGGCAAATCATTTTCACCCGGACGATAAAAGTCTTCACTCATTTTTCCCAAGTCTATATGCATAATCACCGGGTGGGATTCTTGATTATAATTTAGCGTATCTACTTTTACCAGGATCTCAATATATTTCTTATTAGAAAAATCTACTTCATTACCTATATATTTCATTATACCTGCCCAATATTTCATGTTTGTTCCGGGCATTCCAATATCGGGAGGTTTTATTTTACATGCTAATACTGATACTTTTTCTTTTTCCTCTTTCTCGGTTAGAGAATTAGGATCATAAACATCTCTGGCATATACATCATTGGGATTGTAGTAATTGATATGTGCTTTACCATAATCGATTAGATTTCCCATTGGTTCTTCTGCAGGTCTGCTGGCAAATGACCACGTAGCTCTGGTGATCCCCAGTGGATACATTTCCATTGTACTTTCCATATCATCAAGATAAGCTTCCTTCTTATCATGTTGTTTATCGCTTCCATAAATACGTGGAAGGCTCATCGCTACTTCGCCCGATAGAGTTACTGATGATTTGGCATCTGTTTTTATCAATGGAAGCCAATCTATGAATTTAGTTACAAACGGTAATTCATAATCAATTTCTCCATCAATATCAGCAAGAATAATGCTTCTGTTTTCGTTACCAATCTTAGGTCTGTCTTCCCTCACTTTCTCAGATTGATAAATAAATGTTCCACCAAGCTTAATATTTTCATTGAATTCCATATCAGCACGCAATCCGAGGATGGTTTTATTATCCATTGCAAAAAGTGGTTTAAATTGATAATCAATTATAATCTCTATATCAGGATCTTTAGCCTCACTCGTTAGAAATGTAATTAGCCCAAAATCATAATCTGCTATGAAGTCAATATTCTCTACAAGCTCATCTTTATCCTGTCCTATCTTTATCACAATACTTCCCGGTAAAATACCCATCTGTAATTGAACATTTTCTCTACCGATCTTACCTTTAACAAAGATGTAGTTTGTAATTGGATCGGTGACGGGTTCTTGGTAATAAATAATTGAATCATTCAATGAGTAAAAGGGTTTAATAAATGGAAAATATATGTAA
This sequence comes from Candidatus Cloacimonadota bacterium, assembly GCA_030667725.1. The sequence continues at coordinate 4,469 of DAOUVH010000027.1, forward strand.
CCTGCAACCAGGTTCACGGCAGTATCTTCACCATTGATTTTGTCGTCATTATTGTTATCCAATCTAAGGTACTCATTAAGCGTAATATCTGGAAAACTAGGCGTAACTACTTCCTCGGGAGCATTAGGATCTGGAATTGTGCTTCCTGCAGGTTTCGTATATACCGTCATCTCGAAACCTTCATTTTCAATGTTCTGCATACCTAGATTATAAAAATTTCTTACTTGTAAATCCCAATAATCCTCATCACTTGCTTCTTGGTTCTCTATACGTAACATTTTAGTTTCTATAGGAGAACTGGCGTCATTTCCAATCACAGTACCATCATTACGAGTATATGTGATCCCAATAGAATAAATTTTATTTACCGCCCCCATCATAGTAATTATACCAGCATCATAATTAACAATGTAGTCTGTTCCTTCTGACAGAATATCAAAATGATATGTCTCTAATGGGTTGATATAATTCACACCCTGTCTTGTCATTGTGTTATTGCTGGCAGATCCGTCATCAAGATAGACTGTAAGTCTCATATTCGGGTCAGGTAGTAAATACCAGCCAGTTGGTGAAAGTTCCCATTTGCTAGACACTGGATCCAGTTTAATGGCATTATCTTTCCAGCCCATTGGATAGTCTACACCTTCAACACCTTCATCACCATAAAGCGAGTACAGAGCTGAGGGTTGTTCAATATAATAGTGTGTTTTATTAACAAAACCACTACTTCTCATTTCATTTTCTCTTGGTTCAGCACTACCTTTCCAGGTTTGAGTATTTTTTTGTGCTTCATCTTTACCCATGATCGTAGTAACTCTCAAATTGCCAGCTTCGAACTGTGTTTTAATACCAAAGAGACCTTCGGATGAAGCACTATAGCTGATAAATTTTGAACCGGATAACGAGAGTGAAATATTACCAGCATCAATCGCTGTTACAATTTCATCTTCATCACCTTCATAATTTATATTGATCTCGCTCGGGGTTGGCATTACTTCATCATCAGAAGTAGATTGATGGTTCACATTTACATGAATCTTTTCTCCTATTGTACCTCGGAGTCGCAAGTTAAGATCCTGTCGCATTTCAGGAGTAAAACGGATATTATCATCTCTTTCATCTCCTGGTTCATCACGTTTAGTTCTTCTACCTGCAAACGTCAATCTCTGACTTCCATTAAGGTTCAATCTTCCAGCTTTATCACCCATGAACCTGCGAACAGATTTCGGCAGAGCCATTTTGGGCAATTTAATAACAATTTCCGGGATCAGACCTTCACCTTGTTCACGCTCTTTATTTCCCAAGAGTTCTTTGCATTTTACTAATAATTCTCTTTTAAAATATCCATAGAATGTGTTTCGGTTAAAGCTCTCAAGCGAAATATATATCGGAGGGTAAAGTTCAATTTTATTTAATTTTGCAGTAAGTTTTACAAATTGCTCATCATAATCGATCTCTTTATCTGTTTGTATCTGATAAGTACCAAATTTGTTATGTGGATAAGCAGTAATTGATAACCCTTTCTGGAATCTATAAACATCAATTTCGTTATATTCTAATTTAGCTAATCCCCTCAGATTGAATTCTGGTTGGAACCCTTGTGCAAATGATAACAAGACAAACGACAGAAGTATAGAAATAGCTAATAATTTTTTATTCATCTATTATGTTATTTGATGCAGATTCGATTCAGCCCATCTATAGTTAAGTTTTTATCAATAATATCAACTTCTTTTGAATCTTTACAAATCAATTCAGCAATTCCGCCTGTTGCAATTGTTTTAAGAGGACCAAGATGGTTATATTCTTCTTTTAGTGCTTTAATAAATCCATCCAGCATAAGTAAATTCCCTGTGATAATACCTGATAACAAGGCATCTGTTGTATTTGTTCCTAATAGATGTTTGGGTTCTTTTAGTTGTACATTCGAGAGAAGTGCTGTTGAATCAAAGAGATTCTTAGCCGAAGTAATCACACCGGGCGCTATAATAGTTCCATAAAAGTGACCATCTTTACCAACCAGCTGAATTGTAGTTGCTGTTCCAAAATCACATATAATACAATTTATTTTGTATTTTTCCTTTGCTGAGAAAGCATTTACTACAAGATCTGATCCTATGAATCCTGGATCTTTCATAGGAAATTTTAACCCAAGTGTTGAATATGCATTAATTATATTTATGTTACATTTTATGTATTTATTAATGAGATGAGAAAAAATCCGCGTAATTTCCGGAACAACAGATGAGATCGCTGCTTTATTGATCTGTGTTAATATTAAGTTACGATCATCTGCTAAAAGCTTGAGAATACTGAAATATTCATCTTCTGTTTTGGTGCTGTCAGTATTTAGCCTCCAGGAATATTGAAATTCAGAATTGGAATAAAAACCTATTACGATATGTGTATTCCCAATATCAACTACCATATTAATATTTTTCATAAAACCCTTTCCCCTAATTATTAAGACATAAATTAGATTATGGTAAAAATTGTAAAATAATAATTAATAATATTAATACTTCATAAATATTGAAACATTCGAAAAAATTCTCACAGCATATATATTGTCAATAAAAAGAATAGTATCTATATTAAAAAAAGCCGACATAACTGTCGGCTTTCAATTTAATAAATTCTTAAATTATAATGTAATTGCTTCTACCGGACAAGAATCAAGACATGCACCACAATCAACACATTTGTCTACAATAACAACAGCTTTATCGTCTTTCATTTCAAGAGCTTCTGTAGGACATGTATCGATGCATGCACCACAGCCAATACAAGTTTCAGCATTAATAATTACAGCCATTTTCTTCCTCCATTAATCAATTTGGTGCAAAAATTATGAACTAGTAATTTTAGTTCAAGCTATTTTTATAAAATTCACATATTCTATTATATTTATTTTGTTAAAGCAAAGAAATCACAGGCATTTCCATATGATTGTTCTGCAATTCTTTTTGGAGTTGTTCCACGAATTTCCGATATTCTTTCTATTATATATTGTAGATTTAAGGGTGAATTTCTTTTTCCTCTTTGCGGATGGGGAGAAAGATATGGTGAATCTGTCTCGATAAAGAATTTATGAGTCGGTACTAATCTAATAGTATTTTCCATATTAGAATTTTTGTAAGTTACTGTTCCGGTGAAAGAGATATTCCAACCTTTTTCTATAACTTTTTGTGCAAATATCTCATCACCTGAGAAACAATGAAAAACAACATTTCTCGCATTGTTTCTGTTTAAGATATCATAACAATCTTCGTGTGCATCTCTATCATGAACAATAATGGGCATATCTAATTCCATGGCAATTTGTATCTGCTGCTCAAATACTTTTTTCTGAACATCTTTTGGAGATAGATTTCTATAATAATCCAATCCGATCTCACCAATCGCGATCACTTTGGGATGTTGTGCTTTTTTACGGATAAATTCTGCTTTGAAATCGGTTGCATCATGCGGATGAAAGCCTACAGATGCAAAGATCCGATCATATTTTTCTGCTAGTTTTATGCTTGCGTTACAAGTTTTTTCATCAACTCCAATATTGAGTATATATTCAATTCCGCTGTTAAAACATTTTTTTATTAATTGTTCTCTATCTTTATCGAATTGCGGGAAATCAAGATGCGCATGTGTTTCAAATATTTTCATATTACCTCTTTATATTTTCAGTAGTGTGCAGAACCATCATGACAAGATCGATCTTGTATTCTTTACTAACATGGAAAAAAACCTCTGCCAGGTCACAAGAACCACTTTGAGATCTTGCTACCAGAAAACCCTTGAACTCAATTGTTCCGTTTATTTTTTTAATACTATCAATCCCGAAATATACTATTCTATCTTGCCAGTATTCGTTAAGAAGAAGCAGGATATCCGAGTAAGAATCAGTTTCATAAAGTTCACGCTTATCAGAATATACAACAAGTGTTGAAGCTACTTCATCGTGTATTAACAGAAAATTCATGAGTTTAGAACCAATCGCGCGATGTTCATAAATGAGGTGAGGAATATAATTAGCGATAACTGTAATTTCAGTTTCAGATAAACTCGACATATCGATAATATCAGTTCCCAATTTCATTGTTTTACCTTCCAGCTCCAAATCATTTTGCGGAAAAATATCCACAATATCAGTACCAATTTCCACCTTTAATGAAATATCCCCATCTAATTTGCCTTCAAATTTTTCAATTTCAAGACGCCATAAGTTTTGTTCATATGAGATTGAATGGTTTTGGAATTCCCCTGTAAGAAATTCATAAATATCTTTTATTTTATTATGAAGAAGCTCACGTCGTGGAGGAGTTTCAAAATATTTTCTAATATATTCTGCAAGCGAGAGATCTTCAATTTGTTGTTTGATCTCTTTTTTTTCAGGCTCAATAATAGGCGGGAAGAATTCATCACTTTTAGCAAATTCGCGCTCGCGAATTCCTGAGATTATTTCTTTTATATTGTAAACTCGGGGGAATGATATCTTGAATTCATCCATTTTATCTGAGATGATTTTAAACCCCAATGTGTCTGCATTAGCTGTTAATTCTACAGGTTGTAATTTGATTCTTGGAACCGGATGATCTTCCCACAATAGATTCAAGGCATTCTCTCCGGTTTGCTCTTTGTATTCCAAAACGATTTTATCGTGATCTACAAGATCGGTTATAAACATTTTATCATTACAGTTCAGACGATAGA
>DAOUVH010000242.1 GCA_030667725.1 Candidatus Cloacimonadota bacterium
CCAACGAATTCGGCTCTTATGCTCTTGCTGTTTACAATGGTGAAGGTTACAAAAATGTAGGAAGTAATATCAACACAGACATGAACTATTTAGCAAATCTGCGTGTGACTCCAATTGCCGGTGTAACTATTGGTGGTTCATATATGTTCAGATCGGAAAATGACAGTGATGCAGACGACCGTGAAGAATACAATCTGATGGCTGGAATAGGCAAATTTGCTTTCGGTTCATTCAGTCTTCTTTCTCAATACCTGATGAAAGATAAAGACAAGCCAAACGTAGATGGTTATGAAAAAGTAAACACAACCGTAATGTCTTTCTTACCTGTTTTCAAAGTTAACAACAACTTCGACATTCTTGCCCGATACGACATCTACGATCCCGATCCCGATCCAGAAACAGACGATGTTGGATATAACACGATCGTAGCAGGCTTCAACTATCACATTATGAGAGATGCAAAGAACAATCCAAAATTATTCATCCAAACCAACTACCAGATGAAACAATTTGAAGAAGATGATTCTGATGATGAAAGTGAACTACTGGTTCAGCTTCGCTGGATATTCTCGGAAACAATTAATAAAGGCAAATAAAGGAGAAAAAAGTGAAAAGTATTTTATGTAAATTATTATTAATTTTTTTACTATCATTATTGCTTTTTAATGGTTGTGCTAAAAAGTCAGAAGAATCAGAAGTTGTAATAAGAATGGTATGTGTTCCTGCTAGTGAAAAAGGTGATGAAAGTGATTTCGTTTCACTTTTGGAAATCATTAACAAAATAACCGGGTACAAGATGGAAATGATCAAGGTTACTGACTATAATGCTGCTGTCGAAGCGATGAGAGCTGGACGAGCTGATATGGGTTGGTTTGGTGCAAAAACCTACATTGAAGCTGCAAGAATTGCTAATGCAGAAGCATTCGCAGCGGGTATCCGAAAAGGAAAGAATTCTGTAGTTTATTATACACATTTTATCGTAAGAAAAGATAGTCCAATTAAAGAATTTACAAAAGAAGAGCTAAAAGGTACTGTTTTGGCTTTAAATCATGTTGGTTCTACCAGTGGAGATTTAATTCCACGATATGAACTTATTCAAATAGGCATGAATACAAAGGAAAAGGGAAATTTTAAAATGGTACAATATACTGGTAGCCATGATGCAGCGATTCTAACTGTTTTAAATGAAATTGCTGATGTCGGTGGTGTAAGTTCCGTTAATTGGGATGCAAGGATTAAAGACGGTACAATCAATCCTGATGACTATCGAATTATTCATTCTTCACCTCCAATAGCTGCTGCTCCTCTTGCTTATTCAAAGAATCTTCCTGAAGAAGTTAGAAAAAACATAAAAGCAGCAGTTTTGGAAGCACACAAACATGGCACAATCAGTGGTTATGGTGGTGAAATGGAAAGATATGTTAGCGTTACTGATGCTGATTATGATATCACAAGAAGAATTAACGAAACAGTACAGTAGATCATAATGGTTATTATTTCAAAATTGAAAAAAGTTTTTCCTGACGGCACTGTTGCGTTGGATGGAATCTCACTAAAAGTAGAGGAAGGACAATTTACAGTCATTCTTGGTCCAAGTGGAGCAGGTAAAACTACATTACTTCGCTCAATAAATGGACTTGTTAAACCATCAAAGGGTGATGTAACTGTTGATGGAATAAAAGTAATCGATGGAAACTATCGTAAAATAAGAACATTGGTTGGTATGGTTTTCCAGCATTTTAATCTTGTTGGGAATCTCTCGGTAATCAAAAATGTTCTGTCTGGTAGTTTAGGCACACATCAGAAATGGTGGTCAAATCTTTTTCTTTTCCCAAAATCATCTCGCATTAGAGCATTGGATCTTTTAGACAGGGTTGGATTATTAGATAAAGCCTACAACCGAGCTGATGAATTAAGCGGTGGCGAGCAGCAGCGAGTTGGTATTGCCAGAGCTATGATGCAAGAACCAAAAGTACTTCTTGCAGATGAACCCGTAGCAAGTGTAGACCCAACTAACTCCAGCAATATCCTTTCTTTGTTACGTGATTTATGTAATGAAAGGAAGGTTACTGTGTTATGTTGTCTGCATCAAGTTGATCTTGCGCTTCAGTTTTCAGATCGTATCGTTGGTTTCACAAACGGGCAATTGATTTTTAATGATAAAACCTCAAATTTAGATAGAGATTCTTTACGCCAAATTTATGATGAGACCAGTGTAGAAGGTATGTTTTTTGGTTCTGATATGAAAACACCAGATATTAGCCACATCCAATGGAAAGAGTAGATCAAATGAATACAAAAAATAATAAAGTTAAACTAAGTATGGTAGCTGTTCCTGCAACAAAGGGGAAAATGGATGATAAATTTCGCTCTCTAATTGAAACCATTGAGAAAATTACTGGATTCAAATTAGAATTTCATGAAGCTGCCACTTACGATGAAACCATTGAAAGTTTAGTTGATGGCAAAGCACAGATTGCCTGGTTAGGACAAAGTGCTTTTCATAAAGCTGTGAAGAAAGTAGAGTTGGATTCTCTAGCAGTTCCATCAGGTGATGAAGAATCTATTTATCGAACGGTTTTAATCACTCCGCATCGTACAAAAATATCATCCCCAAATGATCTTAAAGGTAAAAGACTGATATTAACCGAAAAAGGTTCTACCAGCGGAGATTTAATACCTCGGCATATTTTAACTCAAAACGGTTTAAATCCTGACATCAGTACGAATTTTTCTAAAGTAATATATGCTGGGAGTCAGAAAGAAGCAGCGATAAAAATCATCAAAGGTGAAGGTGATGTAGCTGCGTTGAGCGATGTTAATCTCAAGGAAATGCTCAATAATGGAATTCTCCAGAAAAAAGATATAAAAATCATCTATGAATCGAAACCCATTCCAGGAGCACCTATTGTTTGCTTGAAAAACTTGCATCCTGATGTAAAAAAAGAATTGAAGAAAGCAATTCTGGAAGCTCATAAATTTGGTGCTGTCAATGGCTATGGAACTCATATTGAACATTATGAATCTCCACAGGAAGCAAGATTAAACTTTCTAAAAGCATATTTAAAAC
>DAOUVH010000083.1 GCA_030667725.1 Candidatus Cloacimonadota bacterium
GCTCTTTAACTGTTTGTCCATTTGGTCGATCAAAGTATTATTCTTTTCTTTTAAATGGATTTGCATAACAGGTCCACCACCGTAAGTGGAGAATGAATCCATATTGGAAACAAGATCATCCAAATAGATAATTCTATCCTGGCTGATAGTTGTCATTCCATGATCGCTGACCAGAACCAGGTTGATCTCATCTGCAATATCCAGTTTTTTAATTCCCTCCAGAATGTATCCTAAAATGTCATCCATATATTCTATAGTTGGGATGAGATCTGGATTTTCGGGACCATATTTATGACCGTCAGAATCCGGTTCATCAAAATACAACATCACCAGATGCGGTCGTTTTTCCTCAGGTAACTGAAGCCATGTTATTACAGAATCTACACGAGCTATATAAGGGAAGTTATGATCGTAAGCTTTTACAATTGAGGGTAAATATCCTTTGATTGGAGCTTCTGATCCGACCCAAAAATAAGAAGCGCTCTTAACATTTTGTCGTTCTGCAGTAACCCAGATAGGTTCTGCTTTATACCATTTTGCATCTCGAACTTTAGATTTATCAGAAATTTGATAAACTTCCTTAAATTCATTATCGTAAAATTTATTAGCAGTTATCATGTTAGTTGCGGCATAAGCTCCGGTCGCCAGTGCATAATGATTTGGAAATGTTTTAGATGGAAAAACAGGTTGTATCGATTCTGCCTTTACGCCGTTATCTCTTAAAAAATCAAGATTTGGTGTTTCTGCTTTTGTGTCATAATCATATCGGAAACCATCAAATGAAACCATGAGTACATAAGGTTCACCCGCAAATAAACAGATGGAGAATGTAATTAATAGCCAAGTAAAGATCAAACGTTTTACAGTAATTTTAGAATTCATATTAGCTCCTTAATAATTATTCAATTGCTGCTAGTTCTTCCTTAACAAAATCAACCAGTTCTTCCACATATTTAGCAGAAAAATCAAATTTGATTCCTGCAGCTTCGTAGAGTTCATCAACCGGAACTGTATAGCCAAGTTTCAGAAAACCTTCATATTTTTCCAGAGCTTTTTCTTTTCCGAATTTCTTGTAATTCCGGTAAACTGAAAGTGCTCCGAGTTGGCTCATCCCGTATTCAATTTAATAGAATGGAAGTTCGAAAATATGAAGTTGAAAAAGCCAGAGCAGCTTCTTGAATTTCTCCACATCTGTCCAGTCTGTACCGGTATCATATCTTTTTAAAAGCGAAAGGAAAAAGTCTTCTCGTTCTTCTATTGAATGTTCTGGATTTAGATATATCCAATGTTGTAAAGCATCAACGATCATGCACCAGGGCAGGAAGCTGAGAGCATCTTTAAACTGGTCGCGTTTCGCTTTCTTCAGATCTTTTGCATCACTATAATATTTATCCCAATGATCCATAGAAAGGAATTCCATTGTCATTGATGCAAGTTCTGCAACTTCACTGGGTGTACCTTTATAAGGGTCAAGTTTGATATCTTTCATTGCAAATGTATGCATTGCGTGTCCGGCTTCATGAAGCAAAGTAACAACATTTATGTGTAATCCTACCGCATTCATAAAAATAAAGGGAGCACCGGTTTCTTGGAGGGGATAATTATATCCACCTGGCGCCTTACCTTTCCTATTCTCAAGATCTAGGAATTTGGAATTTTTCATCATATTAAGTCTCTTTCCAAATTCCGGTTTTATTGTTTGCAGAATATCTATGGCTTTATCTATGAACTCATCGATTTCTTTGAATGGTTTTAAAACTTTTCCATCCAGATCCACAGACGTATCCCATGGTTTTACAGAATCAATTTTCAGGATATTTTTTCGTTCCACGGTAAAACCCTTTAAAAATGGAACAACCTCTTTTTCCACAGCATCGTGGAACGCCACAATATCCTGTGGTGTGTAGGAAAAACGCCCCTTTGCCTGATGCATATAATCACGGTAATTATCGAATCCAGCATTCTTTGCCTGCTGAACTCTGAGTTCTTTCATTTCATCAAAAAGCTTATTGAACTCATCTCGTTTCTCCATCATTTTTTCCATTCGTAAATTCCAAACTTCTTTACGTACTTCTCTATTTTGATCTTTTAAAAATGGGGCAAGTTGAGACAATGTTTTCTCCTCGCCTTTGTAAGTTACAGTAAGTTTTGAGAAAATAGAACCATACTTATTGGCAAGTTCCTGTTCCTTAACTTGAAGTGGAATATTCTCTTCACGATATAGTTCAATATCATTTGCAATAATCATATTCAAGTGTGCATAGTGTTCTTTATCCAGCTCTCTACGATAAGGGCTGTCATAGAATTTCTGATTAAATTTAAAATCGTAAGGTTTGGTTTTGGCAATAACTCCTGCATAGAATTCGTTGAATTTATTGGAATACTCTTCGTTATCTGCAAAACGGGTCATATTAATATATCGCCAGGCCATCACTTCGGAAAGTATGTCGGAAAGTTCACCAACTTTTTCCATAAAATTAATAAGTTCATATGGAGAAGTTATCTTTTCTTCTTCCAATTTTTTCATTTCGATCTCTACATTTTCCCATTTTGTCACATCGAGACTCTCTGAAAAATATCTTCTCGATTTCTTAACGATCTTTTTGTCGGTGAAATTCATATTAATCTCCTTAAGTAAATTATTTTCAATTGCTCCGATGTTTTTTAGAAAGTTAAATCTGACAAGCTTTTTTAACACGCTCAATTCACAAAAACAGGAAAGCTATAAAATTCCACTTGACTATACAGCATTTGGAAAAATAGAAATCAATATGAGCGGCATAAGTTCTGCAAAGTACAAGAATTTGGAGGAAATATGATAAATTCGATTTTAGATAAAGTAAAAAAAGATAATGTAAAATTTATTCAGCTACAATTTTCTGATCTTTTTGGAATTGTTAAAAGTCTGACAATTCCCTGTCGTCAGCTACCGGATGCACTGGAGAACGGAGTGTGGTTTGATGGATCATCCATCGAAGGATTTGCCAGGATATGTGAAAGCGATATGTATTTAAAACCTGATTTGAATACATATTCTGTGATCCCTTGGCTGCAATCTGAGTATGGAAATACTGCTCGTTTGATCTGCGATATTTATACTCCCGATGATGAACCATTTGAGGGTGATCCACGCTTTATACTTAAAAAGACAATTGCTGAAGCTACAGAAATGGGTTATCGCTTCAATACCGGACCGGAAATGGAATTCTTCCTATTTAAAACTGATAATGGTCTTTCTCCTCTTCCAAATGACAAAGCAGGTTACTTTGATCTTACAACCGATGAAGCTTATGACGTTCGTCGTGAAATGACCGTAGCCGCAGAACAATTCGGTATAGAGATCGAAACAACTCATCATGAAGTTGCTATCGGACAACATGAGATTTCCTTTAAATACGGTGAAGCACTAACTACTGCAGATAATGCCATGACTTTACGTTTTGTGGTGAAAGCAATTGCTCAGAAACATGGTCTTCATGCAACCTTTATGCCCAAACCTATTGCCAAGGAAAATGGTTCCGGCATGCATGTTCATCAAAGTTTATTTGATATCAAAACCGGAGAAAACGCTTTTTACAATAAGTCGGATAACTATAAACTTTCACCAATAGCATATAATTTTATTGCAGGACAGTTGAAACATATTAGTGGCATGAGTGCAATTCTATCACCAACTGTTAATTCCTACAAGAGGCTGGTTCCTGGCTATGAAGCGCCTGTTTATATTTGTTGGGGAAGAACTAATCGCTCAGCTTTGATCCGCGTACCAAGTTCATTTAAGAGTAATCCTAATGGAACTCGGGTAGAAATTCGCAGTTCAGATCCCAGTTGTAATATCTACCTGGCATTTGCAGTAATGCTGAAAACAGGTTTAGAAGGGATTAAAGAAAATATCCAACCGGCAAAACCATTAGAAGAAGACCTGTATCTTTTCAGTGATGAGAAATTAAAAGATATGGATATCAAAACCATTCCTTCAAATCTTTCTGATTCCCTGTTCTTTATGAAAGAAGATGAGCTTATGAAAGAAGCACTGGGTACGCAAACATTTGAAAAATATTTGACAGCAAAGAAAAAAGAGTGGAATGAGTACAGTATTCAGGTCTCGCAGTGGGAAATTGATACGTATCTGATAAAATACTGATTTAGGGGATTCTAAGAAAATCAACTTGACGTTAGAAAAGAGAATAAAAAAGATTTAAATTAATTGAATTAAAATTGGAGTGAATGTGAATTTTCAAGATATAATTTTAAAATTACAGCATTTCTGGGCAGAAAACGGATGCAATATTCTTCAGCCTTATGATATGGAAATGGGAGCAGGAACTTTTCATCCTGCAACTTTTTTTGGAGCTTTAGGTAAGAAGCCGGTTTCAATAGCTTATGCTCAGCCATGCCGCCGTCCTAAAGATGGTAGATATGGAGAAAACCCAAACAGGATGCAACATTATTATCAATTTCAGGTAATAATAAAACCATCACCGCAAGACATTCAGACGCTTTATTTAAAGAGTTTGCAGGCAATAGGAATCGAAACCGAGAAGCATGATATTCGCTTTGTAGAAGATGACTGGGAATCACCTACTCTTGGAGCTTGGGGTCTGGGCTGGGAAGTCTGGCTGGACGGTATGGAAATTTCCCAATTTACATATTTTCAGCAGGTAGGCGGTATCGAAGTTTTCCCAATCAGTGTGGAGCTTACTTATGGTTTAGAACGTCTGGCTATGTATATTCAGGAAGTAGATGATTTTAAAGAATTACAATGGAATGACACAACAAAATATGGTAAGTTATTCTTAGCAAAAGAGGTAGAATTTTCTACTTTTAATTTTAAATCTGCAGATGTGAAATCCTTATTTGAAGTTTTTAACGATCAGGAAAAACAGGTTAAAATGCTACTTGGGAAAAAACTGGTTTATCCGGCTTATGATTATCTCTTGAAATGTTCTCACACATTCAATCTTCTTGATGCTCGCGGTGTGATAAGCGTAACCGAAAGAGCTGCTTACATAGGCAAAATTCGCACCATGGCTAAGAAATGTGCAATGCTTTACATTGAGAAGTACGGAGATTGATCTGCTCATTACATGAAAACATTTGAAAAAGTAACTCCCTTCATAAAAAAGAACTTACACAAACTATTCTTCGGAATATTGCTGATAATAGTGATAGACGCCGGGCAGCTTTACACGATCAAGATCATGCAAAAGGCAATTGATAACCTCGATAAAACAGGATTTACAAGCCAGATGCTGTTGAATGCTTCTTTACTAATTATCGGGATTACTATTTTCATAACGCTGCTGCGCTATTTTTGGCGAATTGCCTTTATCGGAACAGCCTGGAGCATGGATCGGGATCTGCGTCAGATGTATTACGATCATTTGATGAAGCTATCGGCAAATTTTTATAATAAAACCAAAACAGGTGATTTGATGGCTTATGCCACCAACGATATGAATGCTATTAGAATGTTGCTGGCATTTGGATTCGTGATCGGAGCAGATATAATAGTGATAGCCGTTGCCTCGCTTTTCTTTATGGTTGATATCAGTTTGAAACTCACTCTTTTCGCCATATTACCAACACCGTTTCTTACAATTATCATTATGTATTTTGGAAAGAAAATCCATGCAAGATTCCGCAAAGTTCAGAAAACATTCGCTTCTATGTCCGGGATCGTGCAAGAGAGTATTTCCGGCATTAGAGTTGTAAAAGCTTTTGTTCAGGAAGAGGCAGAACTGGAAAAAATGTCTGCAACA
>DAOUVH010000145.1 GCA_030667725.1 Candidatus Cloacimonadota bacterium
CGAATGGCGCGAGAAAGGATGTGTGTGCTTTATGATCTTTCTGCCAAATATAAAGCATTAGTTGCAGGAACTGGAAACCTTTCAGAATTAATGATCGGTTACTGCACTCAATATGGTGACAGCGCTTGTGCATTTGAACCAATTGGTCATCTTTACAAAACCGAGGTTTACAAAATAGCTGGGATATTGGAATTACCGCAAAATGTGATTTCCAAAAAACCAACAGCAGATCTTTGGGAAGGGCAGACTGACGAAGAAGAAATGGGAATAACTTATGCTGAACTTGATGAAATATTGTACCATATGCTAGAAATGAAGAAAGACGAGAAAGAATTAATCTCAATATTTTCCAATGAAAAAATAGAAAAGGTTGAAAGAATGATAAAGAATTCCGAATTTAAACGGAATATGCCACCAACACTGAAAATGACTTTAGGAGAAAAAAATTGAAGATCTTCAAAAAGAAAAAATGCAAGATATGTAAAATAAAAACGGGAACAAGATTCTGCATGAGAAAAGGTTTTGATATTTGTTGGGAAGATTGTAATGTTTTAAGAGTTGATGAAAAATGTCCAAATGAATGCGAGTATCATCTGCAAAGTTCGGAAATTATGCAGCTAAAAGGAAAATCTGATTCGCAAATGGAATACATTGATCTGCTTAAAAAACAGATGGCTCTGTGGATAAATAAACCACAAAAAATATTCAATGATCAGATACCAATTACAATGGCAGAATCGAAAGAAGGAAAGAAGATAATTGAAAAATTCATAAATCAATTTAAAATCAATCCCATCGTCCCGCTAAAATATTTGAAAGAAAGACTTTTGCTTGATGATCTTAAAGTAGATTCTACCCTAAAAACATATGAAGATTATGCTCTGGAATTCATGCAACACCTATACACAAATGAATGGAGAAAGGTAGCTTCATTTATGAGTAATAATGAATATTGGAAATCCCATGATTTGAATGATAAATTCATAAACAGAATTGCATCAAATAGAGTGATTAAAAAGATAAATAGTTTTGATCTGATATCATCTGCTTTAACCAAAGAAAAAGACCAGGCGCTTGTCTATTTTGATATCAATAATAAATACGATCTCACAATCAATTTACGATTGATCAATAATATTTGGAAAATTCGATCATTAATTATTGGAAAACCGGAATTATTCAATAGTGAAAATGAAGCAATACAACAAGTTGCGATCTTACTTTCTCAAAATGAAACAACAAAAGCAAATGAACTACTTTCCAAATATTCCAATATCTATATTTCTTCATCTGATTTTGAATATTATTGGGGATTATATTACACATTCACTAAAAACCAAAAGAAAGCTGAATATCACTTCTTGCAGGCTATTATCTTAGACCCAGTATTTGTGGAAGCAAAATATAACTATGCATTCATTCAGCATTCAAACGGAAAACTTGAAACGGCTAAAGAACTTTATAAGGAGATATTGGAAGAAGTTCCCAATGAACCCAAAACACTGAATAATCTTGCCTCAATACTAATTGATGAAAAAAATTACACAGAAGCTGAAAAACTAATTAAAAAGTGCATTAAGAACAATCCAGATTTTGAAGTCGCCAAACAGAATTCTGAACGATTAGAAAAATTGATTAAATAATTTTAGACAAATACAATAGAATATGATGGATAATTAATGAAAGAAGCCGGAATGGATCTTACAAGCGGTGGCATTTATAAAAATATGATGAAGTTGGCATTACCAATAATGCTCTCAAATTTCATGATGACCTTCTATAATCTAACCGATGCATTTTGGCTAGGAAAGTTAGGCGATAATGCCATGAATGCTGTTTCTGTTGCAGGTATTGCCTTCCCTTTAATATTCTTTCTCTCTTCATTTGGAATTGGATTTGTGGTTGCTGGAACTGCTCTTATTTCACAATTTAAAGGTGCCGGTACTCCGGAAATGATGAAAAAAGTAGTAGGTCAGTTTGTACTGATTCTCATTGCATTTTCAATTGTGTTTCTTACATTTAGTTTTTTATTCCTTGATGGAATATTAAGTTTACTCCATGTTCCGGATGCAATATTTGAAGTATCAAAACAATATATCTCATACATTCTAATAGGTGTTTTCTTCATGTTCATTTTTCTCACATATCAAAGTTTTGCACATGGTCTGGGAGATACAATATCTCCAATGAAGATACAGATAATATCGGTTAGCCTCAATGTAGTTTTAGATCCAATTTTCATATTTGGAATTGGATTCATGCCCAGGCTGGAAACAGTTGGAGCTGCCCAGGCAACGCTGATCTCGAGGATAGTTGCAGCTGGTTTGGCTTTGTATTTCTTAAAAAAGAAAACAAAATATATTATTCCGAATCTACAAGAAATTAAACCCGATAAAATACTTCTTAAAAAGATTCTCGATATTGCCATTCCTGCTTCAATTGCGCATTCAATAACAAGTTTTGGATTCATCATTCTGCAAGGATTTGTCAATACTTACGGAACTCTTGTGATAAGTGTATTTTCCATTGGGAATAGAATGATGGGGCTTTTTATGATGCCAGCAATGGGAATTAGTAATGCACTTGCTACGATGGTAGGACAGAACCTGGGAGCAAAGAAAATATCACGAGCTGTAAAAAGTGTAAAAGTGGGAATGATACTTGTGTTATTGATAATGTTAGTTGGCTGTTCACTTCTTTATTTCTTTGGATCAACTCTTACAAGATTTTTCATTAATGATCCTGCTATTGCTGGCGTAGGGGAGAGAATGTTCAAAGTTGTCTCATTTGCTGCACTTATTTTCAGTGTATTATTTGTTTTTATGGGAGTATTCAATGGAGCTGGACATACAAAACCAACTATGGTATTGAATATTTCACGACTCTGGTTTTTACGTATCCCGCTTGTGTTCATACTTTCAGGAAAGATCCTTGAGTTTGCATTTATCCGCGACAGCTTCTTAAATGGAATTATGACCAAATTATCCATTCCGTTATCTGCTCATTCCTATGATGCACTCTGGTGGTCTATGCTCATTAGTAATGTTTTAACAACTTTTATGGCAGTAATTATGTATCGACAAGGAAAATGGAAAGAGGGGAAGATTTAATTAATAGATGAATATGGAAAAGAAAAATTCAAAATTGGTTTTGGAAGAGAATAAAGAAAATATATTAGAAGTGTTTTTTGAGATACTATCATTAAAGAATCTTTTCAGGCAAGGCTGGTTGAAAAAGGGAGTTGAAAAGAAATTGTGTGAGAGCGTTGCAGATCATAGCTTTTCAACAACTATGTTGGCCTGGCTGATCGCAGATGAATATTTACCCGAACTCGATCTATCGAAAGTGCTTAAATACTCCCTTCTTCATGAAATAGGTGAGATCTATGCAGGAGATATAACTCCAGTAGATAATGTTACTGAAGCAGAAAAATATAAACTTGAAATCACATCGGTTAAAAAAGTATTTAGTAAATTAAAACATGGTGGTAAATACATTAAACTTTGGGAAGAATTTGAAAATTCAGAGAACAAAGAAGCAAAATTCATAAAACAGATAGATCGGTTGGAAATGGCATTACAAGCGCATTTCTATGAGGAAAAGTTAGATTTGAACTTAAACGATTTCAAGGATTCAGCGAAAAGTGCTTTAACGGATGAGGTTCTAAAGGATTTATTAAAAAGTTTAGAGTGAAAGAGTGTAAATCAAAGAGTTGCTTTAATCTCATCCAGGATTAGTTTACCTTCCGGAATATTTGCTAATAATCCATTTAAAATATCGCAACTGTAATCCGGGCAATGCGCACAATTCTCATATCCTTTTTCCAAACAACATTTTCTTATCTCACATTCAAGACAATGATTGAACTTGAGCCCATCAGTCAAACATCCGGCACAGTTTATATCTTCGGGTTTAATATTTGCACCATAGATTGTTGACCAGAACTCAGCCGTTTTTGTCCTGAGAGTATTATCATCTTTCATTGTTGCTTTATAAGCGAAGCATCCGCTGCAAACAAGACCGCAAGCTGCTACTATTTTTTCCATTTTAAAACCTCAATCTCATTGTTACTTATATTTTCCAGATTGCTGTAAACTCCTCTATTATTTTCAGGTAGAAGCTCTGCAAGCCTATACATCAGCTGATTTGTGAAATACTTACGTTTATCATGATCAACTTTTCCGGCTGGGTAGAGAATGATTGGAGTTCCAACCTTAAAAGTAAATTTTGTTCTTTTGAATGATTTTAAATTTTTAATTACATTTTCTCCACCAAAATGCACAACAGGTATTATGGGAACTTTGGAACGCAAGGCAATGCTGATTATTCCGGGTTTTCCTAAACGGAGATTGCCGGTTTTGTTACGTGTTCCCTCAGGTGCAATTATCAGAAAG
>DAOUVH010000296.1 GCA_030667725.1 Candidatus Cloacimonadota bacterium
TCTTTTTTCGCAAGACACATGATTCGGCATTTATTCCTCCATCTTTATAATTTTCGGAGTCAGAAAAAGTTAGCGATATTTTCTGTCAAAATATTTATTATAATTTTTACTGAACTTCAATTATTGCATCCGGTCATATTTCATTTTGAAATCTCTTATGCCAATAAAAACCGAATCAATAAGTTTTTCCTGATACGAACTGTTTATCAATTTTTTCTCTTCCTCTTTGTTAGAAAGAAACCCGAATTCAAGAAGTACAGCAGGCATAAAAGCACCGCGCAAAACATAGAAATTTGCCTGCTTCACTCCACGATCATATGCTTCTGTAGCGCTAACTAATGCAGATTGAAGATTTGCTCCCAAATTATAGCTCTCTTCCAGATGCTCACTCTGAGCCATATCAGCTAAAATAAAGGCAAGATCATCATATTTCTTTACAGCTTCCTGCCCACCCTCATATTCATACACAACCTGATTTTCCATTGCTTCCACTGCTCTGGCTTCATCTGTTTTAGCTGTTGAAAGATAGTAAACTTCAATGCCATCAATTTTGGAATTGCGGTGAGCATTGCAATGAAGAGAAATAAATAGATCCGCATTGTTTTCATTAGCAAATTTTGTTCGTTGTTGAAGCGATACAAATTCATCTTTATCACGTGAAAGCAGGACTTCCACATCCAACTGTTGTTCTAATTTCTTCTTTAATTTTAAGGCAAGTTCCAACACTATTTCTTTTTCAAAATTTTTCTTGGAAAATCCAACAGCACCCGGGTCTTTCCCGCCATGTCCAGGGTCAAGTACGATCCGCTTTATAGAATTATCTATAGGAGCTCTTGCAATTAGTTTATTCTCTTCCCACGATATCATCGTACTAAATATCTGCGGTAAAAGATCTGTCAGGAATAATTCCGGCAGGAAGTATTTACCATCCTGCTGAATAAGTTCATGCGTCATATTAAAATAATCTGAACCGTGTTGCAGATATGAGGAATCTATTAAAAAGATCAATTGTTCACCGTAGATATTCACATTCAATCTATAATCCAGAAGATCATCAGAAATGTTAGCTTTGAAAGTTTTATTCAATTCAAAAACATTAAAATAATCTGTACTGTCAATCTCAACGGTTTTTATAACTTCCGGGGTTAAAGAGGAATCATATTCCACCGTGATATCCGCATTGGCAATACTAAAAATAACAAGTAATATAAATATAATTGATTTTCTCAACAATCCTCCAACTAATTATCCTCTGTGATAAGCTTCTAATAATGATAGACTTTAGTCATTCTGACGTTTGTCAGCCTTGTCCTTCGACTACGCTCAGGATGACATAAGCTTAGGCTGGCAAACAGAAAGACACCCCTCTTCCAATTTTGCATATCCCTTATCCTCTGGGTGGAATCCTACGGAAATATTTTACAATTCTATCGAACTTTGCCGGATATTTAAAACCCGATTTACATATTCTTAAATATTCAAGATAGCTCAAAATGGAAGCTGTCCAGAACATAACAATTGAAATAATAAATACAGCTTTTACACCGAAATATCTTAAAACAAGATATCCAATAAATGGAACGATCAGCGCTCTTAAGCCGGTTAGTGTAACATGAACACTTTGATACATGGAAACATCGTCCTCCCCGGCAAAACAGATGGAACTGATACTCCATGAAATTATAATAGCAGACATGCCAATTCCAAAAATGAGATAGGCAAAATATACGACATAATTCTCTATTCCGGAACCTATCAAAAAACTGGAGATCAATAGAATTACCGGATAGCATCCCAAAGTGAAGAAGGCAAGGAACGTGAAGAATGAAGGATTTTTATTATCGTGGATCTTACCGGCAATTGGAGCGAGAAGCAGAATTCCCAGTTGAGAGATCACTCCCTTTGCCATAAA
The DNA here is from genome assembly GCA_030667725.1 of Candidatus Cloacimonadota bacterium. Next base: position 1,913 of record DAOUVH010000296.1, read on the forward strand.
AGTCTGTGAATAATCCATTTTTAAATACTCCACCAGAAATTTGGGAATAGCCGGAAGTACGATCATAAAGCCAATTCCGTAAATGAAGAAGTTCCTTTGAAAGATAGCGAAATCTTTGTTCTTCTTCAAAATATCTACTGTCCTTTTAATAGGTGTTACAAATAATTGCTGAAGTTCTAATTTGGCTGCATTGTATTTTTTATTTTCTATTCTTATCATTGCCATCAATAAAGAACTTATGCAACCCATTAATCCGGCAACGGAAAAGATATAACGGAACCAATCTTCATTTATATCCATCAACTTTCCGGCAGAATAACTGAAGATTATTGCTATAAGTGTAACCAGACTTACCGTATATCCAAATAAAACACCTCTGTTCTCTGTAGCAATATTGTTCTGATATATTGAGTTTTGGGCAGGACTGAGAAGTGAGTTGAATGAAAATACAAAGATCATGATGATCAAATAGGAATAATAATTATGAGTCCATAACATGAAAAGCAGAACGAGTCTGCCGATGAATGCAGTAAGTACAAAAAATTTGGAAATGCTTTTGGAGTGCTCAAGTGCTTTGCCCCACCAGATAGAGAACAAATTTGAAAGCGGCCACAACATCACCAGTATCGTGATCTGCCAGTCCAGAGCGAGCAATGCTTTTTTGGCAACGACATCATGTATGTTGAACGTGCCGAAAACAAAGCCGTTGAAAAACGATGCCAGCA
>DAOUVH010000073.1 GCA_030667725.1 Candidatus Cloacimonadota bacterium
GATGCAATTGTTTTAGCATTAATAGCATTAGATATAAGTGATGGTGATGAAGTAATTACCACTCCATTCACTTTTTTTGCAACAGCAGGAACAATTCACCGTGTTGGAGCCAAGCCGGTTTTTGTTGATGTTAAACCAGATACATATAATATTGACCCAGATAAAATTGAAGCTACCATCACACCTAAAACCAGAGCAATAATTGCTGTTCATCTATTTGGTCAACCGGCTGAAATGGATAAGATCATGGAAATTGCTAAAAAACATAACCTGAAAGTAATTGAAGATAATGCTCAGGGGATTGGTGCCAAATTTGAAGGTAAAACAGCTGGTACGATTGGTGATATTGGAACACTTTCATTCTTTCCAAGTAAAAATCTTGGTGCAATGGGTGATGCTGGAATGTGCCTTACAAATTCGGATGAATTGGCTACCAAACTTTTCCAACTCCGTGTTCATGGTGAAAATCCGCAGTATTATCATAAATGGGTCGGCTTGAATAGTAGGCTTGATACAATCCAAGCTGCTGCGCTGCTCGTTAAATTACATTCTCTTACCGGATGGTCTGAAGCACGTAGAAAAAATGCTGATTACTATTATAAGAATTTAAAAAATGTTTCTCAGATCAAACTTCCGGTTATTCATAAAAAAGCTGAAACTATATTCAATCAATTCACAATGATTGCAGAGGACAGAGATGAATTATTAAATTATTTACGTTCAAAAGATATTGGATGTGCAGTTTATTATCCGCTCCCCCTCCATCTTCAAGAATGTTTCTCATATCTGGACCATAAAAAAGGTGATTTCCCGATTACAGAAGCATTAACAGAAAAAGTTATTTCAATTCCGGTATTTTCAGAGATCACAAAAGATCAGCAAGATTATGTGATAGAGAATATCAAGGAATTCTACGCACAAAGATAGCAGGAGCAAAATGAATATTATTGTTTGCATCAAACAGGTTCCCAATACAACTGAGATCAAAATAGATCCTGAAACAAATACTCTTATCAGGGAAGGTGTAGAAAGTATTATCAATCCATTTGATCTTTACGCAATTGAAGAAGCTATAAGATTGAAAGAACAATATGGTGGTAAGGTTACTGCAATAAGCATGGGACCTCCACAAGTGGAAACGGCTCTTCGGGAGTCTGTGGCTATTGGTGTTGATGAAATAATACTTCTTACAGATCGCAAATTTGCCGGTGCTGATACTTGGGCTACAAGTCTTACCCTCGCTGAAGCCATTAAGAAAATTGATGAGTACGATATTATTCTTTTTGGACAACAGGCAATCGATGGTGATACCGCTCAGGTTGGCCCTGGAGTTGCTACACATCTCGGAATTCCTCAAACAGGTTTTGTAAAAAAGATCGAAGAGATAAAAAATAAGAGATTAATTTTGCAAAGACTAATGGAAGATGGCTATGATAGGTTGGATATGCCGCTTCCGGCTGCTATAACTGTAGTAAAAGAGATCAACGAACCACGTCTTCCTTCTCTTCGTGGGAAAAGAAATGCCAAGAAAACTGAATTAAAAACATGGACGGCTGATGATTTGGGATTGGATGAAGAAAAAATCGGATTGAACGGTTCTCCCACTCAGGTTATCAAGATATTCTCACCTGATCTGCAAAAAGATGGGGATAAACATGAACTTCCTGCTGAAGAACTTGTGGAAATACTTTATAATAAACTAAAAGAGCTTGGGAAATAGATATTATAGATGCTTGAATTTCCTGAGATCAATCCAACAATTTTTAAACTTGGAATGTTCGAGATTCGCTGGTATGGACTATTTTATATCGTTGGATTTATAATTGCCTATATTTTTGTTAAGAAGAGCTATGCTTATAAGAACATCAAGTTAAAAAAAGAAGATTATGAGACCCTTCTCTTTAATCTCATGCTTGGGGTAATCATCGGTGGCAGGCTTGGATACATTTTATTTTACAATATCCAATACTACTTAAGTAATCCATTACAAATTCTTGCAGTATGGCAAGGTGGGATGTCATTTCATGGTGGAGCTATAGGTGTTATAATATTTGGATATATCTTCTGCAAAAAACGTAATTACAATTTTTTAGAATTGGCTGATCCGGTTGCACCATTTGCTTCTGTTGCACTTTTTCTGGGAAGGATAGGAAATTTTATAAACGGGGAATTGTGGGGACGAGCCACAGATGTACCCTGGGCAATGATCTTTCCATCAGATCCGCAACGGCTTCCACGTCACCCTTCACAACTTTATGAAGCACTGTTGGAAGGTGCATTATTATTTACGATAACATATATTATGCTCCGCAAGATAAAAAAGCCGGGAATTGTTTTCTGGACTTGGATTGGTCTATATGGTCTTTTCCGAACTCTGGTTGAATTTGTTCGTCAACCCGACGCAAATTTGGGTCATTTAATCGGTTTCATGACGATGGGACAAATCTTGAGCTCTGTAATGATAGCCTCAAGCCTTGTAGCTATTGGTTTAATTTTTCGAGTAAAAAAAGATGAAACTGAATAAGTTTTTTCTTGTATTTATAATATTACTTTTTTTTACAAGTTGTGCATTTCTACTCAAACCTGCAGAAAGTGATAGAGAAAAATTACTTTATGCGCATCTGAAATTCTGGGAAAATATCAGGATTGATGGAATAATTGAAGCTAATTATAAAAGCTTTGTCTTCCGTAAGAATATAACAATTAAGAAAAACAATCAAGCCTTCAGAATTGATATTTACGATTCAGGAATATTTGGAATTCAACCAACCCCATTTATTTCTGCTTATTATGATTCTGTTCTAACAATACGTACTCCAGATCAGCAAATAGATAAGATAATATCAGAAAGCAAGGAAAAGCTTAATCTATCAATTCTCTTTCAATTGCCCAAACTGTTTGCTGCTAAAGATGAAATAATGACAGTGCAAAAAATTAATTATAATGATACTGAAATTATTTTTTCTGATAATATGAAAATCAACGAAATCCGCAATAACACCAACTCTACAAAAATATACTTCAATTACTTACAGGACTTGGATTCTATTACGTTCCTAAAAGAAGAAAAAAAAATTATTAATATTCAAATTGACAAAATTACACATCCGAATGAAGAAATAAATAGATTAAAATAATGAACTGCAAAATATAATAAAGCAGTTCTGAGGTTTGTTATGATAGAACGTTATTCACGAAAAGAAATGACTAAGATCTGGGATCTGCAAAACCGATTTCAATGTATGCTTGATGTAGAAATCGCAGCCTGCAGGGCGATGAATGAGATGGGAATGATTCCCAAAGAAGATCTCGATATCATCGTAGGAAAAGCTGATTTTGATGTTGAGAGAATTGCTGAGATCGAAGAGAGCACACATCATGATGTGATTGCCTTTCTTACAAATGTGGCAGAATTTGTTGGTCCGCCTTCTCGCTGGATTCATTTTGGAATGACCTCTTCTGATGTACTTGATACAGCTTCTTCTATCCAGCTTAAACAGGCCGGTGAACTTATTCTTCGTGATTTACAAAAATTTTCTGAGATCCTCAAAATGAAAGCTCGTGAGTACAAAAACACGCTTTGCATTGGAAGATCACACGGTATTCATGCAGAACCTACAACATTCGGGCTTAAGTATGCACTCTGGTACGATGAAATGCAGAGAAATATTACCAGAATGGAGAATGCAATTGCTATTATTTCTGTGGGACAAGTCTCCGGGGCTGTTGGAAATTATGCTCATCTATCTCCCAAAATTGAGGAAATCACCTGTAAATATCTCGATCTTGATCCTGTAAATATCGCAACACAAGTTATTCAGAGAGATAGAATTTCCGAGTTCATGAACACGCTCGCCATCATAGGCTCAACCATAGAAAAAATTTCTATGGAGATCCGCCATCTACAACGAACCGAAGTTTTGGAAGTGGAAGAAAATTTTTCTAAAGGGCAAAAAGGTTCCTCGGCAATGCCTCATAAACGTAATCCTATCATTACAGAGCGTATGTGTGGAATGGCTCGTATTCTACGTTCTAATGCAATAGCAGCATTGGAAAATAACGCTCTCTGGCATGAAAGAGATATCAGCCACTCTTCGGTTGAACGGATAATTTTACCGGATTCAACAATCTTAATAAACTATATGTTGAATAAAATGATCCCGCTTATCGAGAATTTACTGGTCTATCCAGAAACCATGATGCAGAATATCAAACTTACTAACGGTCTTGTTTTTTCTCAAGTTGTTTTATTGGAACTTGCTAAAAAAGGAATTTCCAGAGAAATGTCATATTCCATAGTTCAACGACTTGCGATGGAATGCTGGCAAAATAAAAAACCATTTAAAGAGCTTATCCTCGCTGACAATGAAATCAATGAATTCCTTACTGAAGAGGAGTCGCATGATATTTTTTCTTACGAAAGATATTACAAAAATGTTGATTTTATCTTTAATAGAATTGGAATATAGTTATGTCAAATTACACACCGGTCGAATATTTATCAAAGATACAAAAGCGAAAATATAAAGCTGCGATCTTCCCGATCCTGCTTGTTATTCTAAGTTTCGGATTAAACATATTATTTGAGCTTGATCAGGTTAAATATCTCTCAATAATCGGGCTGGTTTGGTATATCTTTATAATAATGAAATTCAGAGTTAGAAGAAATTATCCACCGGAAAGCAAGTTTGAAATAATACTCTCGCCAATTTATGGAAAAATTACTAAAATTGAAGATAGTCTCATTACAATAAAAAAAGGAATTTTCCAGTCTGCAGATATTCGATATACTGGTCAAAATATCGAAGTGAGAATAAAATCTAATCGAGTAAGTTATTTTGAAGATCAAACTACTCTTGCCGGAAAATTAATTGGTATAGTTTCATCCTCGGCAATTTGCATTTGTAAGATTCCAAAAAACTGGAAAATTGATATAATTTCTGGTGATAAAGTTGTAGCCGGTGAAACTATTTTGGCGGTAAAATGAATACAAAAAACTTAAAGTATGTAGTCCCAAATTCATTTACAGCCCTCAGTCTTATTTTAGGATTATCTGCTCTTCATTTAATCAATTTAGGCAATTTTTATTGGGCTGCCTGGTTAATTGGATTTGCAATGGTTTGTGATTTTTTGGATGGGAAACTTGCCAGGATCTTAAATGCCCAAAGTAATTTTGGAGCTCAATTTGATACTCTTTCTGATTTTGTAACCTTTGGAGTTACTCCAGGATTTTTAGCTTACTCAAGCTTACTAAATGAAGTGAATTTTGTGGGTGCAGCAGTATCAATATTTTATGTCTTTTGTGGAGGATATAGATTAGTAAGATTTACTTTGAAAAATAAAATCACTTCAAAAAAAGAACCCTTTATTGGATTACCTATTCCTGCTGCGGCAGGAATGATTGCTTCATTTATTATCTTTAATTCTTATTTTAGAGATGGAAAAATCATTGTAGATCTTCTATTAATTTCTACATTTTTAGTATCAATATTAATGGTAAGCAAGATAGAATATCTACCTCTTGAGAAGGGAAAAAAATTATCAAAAGAATCAAAATTCTTTATTACATTAGCAATTATCAGTATAATATTAGCTATAGAATTTTCTTATTTCATCTTCATAATCTGGATGATAATATATATTTTCTACGGTGTATTTCGGCAGATATTCCTTTTACATAAAAAACGTTCTTCTAAAATTATACATTGATTATATTTAGTCAGCAATACTAACTGATAATAATTCTCTAACATCTTGTATATTATTTAAATACTGACAGTCATTATCGTTCTTCTCTTATATTATTCTTGACATACATTATATCATCCTTATAAAAGACATATGATTGTATTTAAAGATTAAATGAGTTGTTTAACGAGAATAGATATCTGTATTAAGGAGATATTATGCCGATATTCAAAGATAATTATTTCACAAATGACACC
>DAOUVH010000047.1 GCA_030667725.1 Candidatus Cloacimonadota bacterium
AAAGAAAAATGTGAGTATTAAATGGGAATGGTTAACGAAAATGGAGCTAAATGATGATAAACGTAAGATGATCCGATTAAAATACATTGTTGATAATGTAGAAAGATCATTGCAGTATACACTCAGTTTTCCTAAACCATTGGAAATAGCGAATAGTATTGCTGAGATGGCTCCTCAAATTGAGTTTGATGAATTTATGGCAGCGGTGGTAATTACAGATAAAGAGAAGAAAGCTTTTTTTGAAAAAAATAAGAAATGAAGATCGGATTTATAGGTCCTGCTTACCCTTTTCGGGGTGGAATTGTTCAATTCAGTACACAACTTGCCCAAGTATTTCAAACTAATAACGAAATAAGATTTTTCTCATTTAAACACCAATATCCAAAGATACTATTTCCCGGTAAAGATCAATTAAGCCAAAGTGAGAAACCAGATTTTACTATAATCTCAAAATTAACTCCATATAACCCATTTACATGGTTTCCCACAATAAAAGCTATTAATGACTGGGAACCCGATATTCTGATCATAAGCTACTGGATCCCATTTTTCGCACTTTCATTTGGATTTATTTTAAGACGCTTAAATATTAAAACGAAACTACTTTATATAGTTCATAATATTAATTTTCACGAAAAATGGCTTTTTGCGAAAAGTTTAACAAAATATGCATTAGGCAAAGTAGACCTTCTGGTCACACTTTCAGAATCGGTTTATAATGATGTGTGTAAACTTTTCCCAAAAAAGAAAACCGTTCGCGGTTTTCATCCAGTTTACAACTGCTATAATTTTAATAAATACACAAAGATATCAGCAAAATCTGAATTGAAATTGACGGGGAAAAAAGTTATTCTTTTCTTTGGTTATATTAAGCAATATAAAGGATTAGAACTTCTTTTTCGATCATTACCGGATGTTGTGAATAAAATTGAAGATGCCCATCTGCTGATTGTGGGTGAAGTTTATGGTGATGCAAAAAAATATTATAATGCAATAAAAGATATTGGATTGGAAGATAGAGTTACTTTTATAGATCGATTTGTAAAAGACGAAGAAATTGAACTTTTCTTTAAAGCTGCGGATGTTTTAGCTTTACCTTATATTCAAGCTACACAAAGCGGAGTGGTGCAGATAGCATATGATATGGAACTTGGAGCAGTTGCAACTCCTGTAGGCAGTCTGGCAGAATTAGTGCTGGATAATAAAACAGGAATTATGTCTGGGGATGTTTCCAAAGAAGCTTTCGCTGAAGCAATTATTCGATATTTTGAATTGGATCAGGAAGAATTGGTCAAGAATATTAAAGAAGAAAGTAAAAAATATAGCTGGGAAACTTTGGCAAAATTAATATTGAAATCAGTTTGAATTAAAAAGCCCGGAATTAATCCGGGCTTAATGAATAATATCTGATATAAACTGTTTATTGTCCGTTCATCTTAACATTTTTTATAGCATCGATAGGACAGATTTCTATACATTTACCACAATCTATACAGGCATCAGTAATAAGATACTGTGCTTCAATCTCAACGATAGCTGTTATAGGGCAGACATCTAAACAAACACCACATTTTACACATTCAGAGGTTATTATGAATGCCATAATACCATCTTTAATTTATTTTGCATAACTCCTATACTTCCATAATCTCAGTTTCTTTAGATTTGGCTGTATCAGCGATCTTACCTACCAATTTATCTGTAAGTTCTTGAATATCAATTTGGAGATCTTTCATATTATCTTCACTGATCTCGCTTCTCTTTTCCATATTCTTGGAAGTTTCATTACCTTCACGGCGTAAGTTCCTGATCTCGATCTTAGCGTCTTCGGCCATTTTCTTGATCTGTTTCACAATTTCCAATCTTGTCTCTTCTGTTAAAGGTTGGAATGGAAGGCGGATAACATTTCCGTCATTATCAGGTGTAACGCCAATATTGGAAGAAAGAAGAGTTTTTTCAATTCCCTCAAGTATGGATTTATCCCAGGGTTGAATTACGATGAGTCTTGGTTCAGGAATAGAGATATTGCAAAGTTGCTTGATAGGGGTTGGCGCCCCGTAATAATCAATTTTGATATCATCTAAAGCCGATGTGTTAGCTCTTCCTGTTCTGATCTTAGAATAGTTTTTGAGCAATGAATTGAATGCATCTTCCATCTTTTCCGTCAGGTTCTGTATTAATTCGTGCATGATAACTCCTTACTTATGTACAAAGGTTCCAACATCTTTATTCAAGATAGCTTCTTTCAAACTACCTTTTTGGGTAATATTAAAGATTTTAATGGGCATGTTGTTTTCACGAGCTAAGGAAAATGCGGTCATATCCATAACACGTAATTTCTTATCAAGAACTTCCGTGAATGTAATATCGGGTATGAATTTTGCACTTTTGTTTTTCATTGGGTCAGCACTGAATACACCTTCAACTTTAGTTCCTTTTAAAACCAGATCTGCATTTAATTCAATTGCACGAAGAATTGCTGCAGTATCCGTAGTAAAGAATGGGTTTCCAATACCACCACAGAAAAAACATATCTTTCCTTCATTAAGAGAAGTCGTAGCTCTGCTTGGAGTATAGAATTTCGCAACTTTATCAACCTGAATTGCAGAATAGATTTCAGTACGATAATTTTTCTTCTGCAAGAGTCCACTCATGATCAAGGCATTCTGAATTGTTGCCAGCATACCGACATTATCGGCAGTATAGCGATTAAGATATTTACCAACTTCGGAAACACCTCGGAAGAAATTTCCTCCTCCCAATACAATGCCAATGCTATATCCCAGTTTTCTAATGGCGATTATGTCTTCGATAAGATCTTCAACACTTTGCATCTCAATACCGAAACCTTTTTTGCCGGCAAGAACTTCTCCGCTTATTTTGAATATAACTTTGTGGATCTTTTCAGGTTTATATTTTCTCATAAGATCACTCCTGCAAATTATTAGCCTTTCATTTGTGCTTCAACTTCAGCAGCAAAATCTTCATTCCTTTTTTCCAGACCTTCACCAAGTTTAAAACGAACAACAGAAACAACTTTCATGCTTCCGGCATAGTTTTCTACAGTTATTTTATCGTCTTTTACAAATTTTTGTTGAAGGAGGCAATTTTCTTCGAAAAATTTATTCATCTTACCAATAAGGATGTTGTCGATGATCTTCTCAGGTTTTCCCTGCTCTATAAGTTGAGCTTTAAGAATAGCTCTTTCTTTATCTAAGATATCTTGTGTAACTTCAGATTTATCAAGGAAATCTGGAGACATTGCAGCGATGTGCATTGCAATATCTTTTGCTTTAGTTTTGTTTTCATCGGTTACATCGCCTTCCAATTGAAGTGCAACACCAATTTTTCCACCCATATGAAGATAGGTAGTTACAAAACTATCTGATATAACTCTTCCAAAACGACGGATATTCATGTTCTCACCAATCTTGGCGATAAGTTCAGAAAGTTTAGTTTCTATTGTTGAACCATTAATTTCAAATGCTCTAAGTTCTTCAACTGTTTTCAAGTCATTTTCAACAACGAGCTTTGTAAGTAAATTTCCAAAACGTTTAAAATCATCGTTTTTTGCTACGAAGTCAGTTTCGGAATTAAATTCCACAAGTGCTGCAATTTTTTCATCATTGGAAATAGCATTGAACACAAGTCCTTCAGCTGCAATTCTACTTGCTTTTTTCGCAGCTTTACTCATACCCTTTTCTCTAAGATAATCAGTAGCTGCTTCTAAATCCCCGTTTGTTTCGATTAAAGCTTTTTTGCAGTCCATCATACCTGCATCAGTTTTTGCTCTGAGTTCCATAACTAATTTTGCTGAGATACTCATAATATATTATTCTCCTGATCTAAATCTTTTTAATTATACTTCTTTTTCAGTTTTTTTAGCTGCTTTCTTTGGCTTTTCTTCTGTTTTCTTAACAGTTTTCTTATCTGGTTTGGAAACTTTTTCTTTCTTGGGTTCTTTTTTAGCTTCCTTTGCTGGTTTGTCCTCAGTCTTCTTAGCTGTTTTCTTATCTGGTTTGGAAACTTTTTCTTTCTTGGGTTCTTTTTTAGCTTCCTTTGCTGGTTTGTCCTCAGTCTTCTTAGCTGTTTTCTTAACTGGTTTGGAAATATTTTCTTTCTTGGCTTCTTTTTTAATTTCCTTTGCTGGTTTGTCTTCAGTCTTCTTAACTGCTTTCTTAACTGGTTTGGGAACTTCTTCTTTTTTAATTTCTTTTTTTGGTTTTTCTTCTGTCTTCTTAACAGCTTTTTTAGCTGGTTTAGGAACTTCTTCTGTTTTTGCTTCCTTCGTAGATTCTTCTTTTGGTTTGTCTTCTTCTTTTTCCTCTATTGGTTGAACAATATCTGCACCTTCGAGAAATGCCTGTTTCCCCTCAATCACAGCGTTAGCCATAACATCGGTGATCAACTGGATTGCTCTAATTGCATCATCGTTAGCTGGGATCACATAATCAACAGGATCCGGGTCAGCATTTGTATCAACCATTGCCACAATTGGAATACCAAGTTTTTTAGCTTCTAAGAGTGCAATATTTTCTTTGATGATATCTACAATAATAACAGCACCGGGAAGTTTATCCATTTCTCTAATACCGCCAAGACCGAATAGGATCTTGTCATAGTTGCGTTTCATCTTGGTAGCTTCAAGTTTTGTGAAACTGTTGATAGTACCATCTTCTACAATCTGCTCATAATATTCCAATTTCTCGATACTTCGTCGGATAGTTTTCATATTTGTAAGCATTCCGCCATACCATCGATTCGTAGCATAAAATCCCGCACATTTCTTAGCTGCGGTTTGAACAGCTTCCTGTGCCTGTTTTTTGGTTCCAACAAAAAGAACTGTCTCACCTTTTGAAACAATATCTTTGATGAACATATAAGATTCATTGATAGCATCAAGGGTTTGTTTAAGGTCTAAAATATGGATACCATTTCTTTTTATAAAAATGTATTTATCCATTTTTGGATTCCACTTATAAGTTTGGTGACCGAAGTGAACTCCGCTCTCTAAGAGAGATTTCATTGTTACTACTGACATTTTTTCTCCTTATTTACGGTTATTTTTCTCCTATTCGGTTTTGTCTGCAATTCAATCCGGCAGTTGCCGAACACCGCTCTGCATATATCCGAATAGTGTTATCAGCTTAGATATATTTAAACTGAATAATTGATCAACGTTTAGAAAATTGGAATTTCTTTCTCGCTTTTGGTCGACCTGGTTTCTTTCTTTCCACCATTCTTGAGTCACGAGTAAGGAATCCATTCTTCTTTAATTCTGATTTTAATTCTTCATCATATTTTACAAGAGCGCGTGATACGCCGTGACGGATGGCACCGGCTTGACCGGAAAGACCACCACCACTAACATTAACTTTAATATCAACTTTTTCTGAGAGTCCCACAAGGTTAAGTGGTTGTTCAATGATCATTTCGAGGGTCTCACGTTGAAGGTAATTCTTCATAGTTGTATTATTTGCAATTCGTTTACCTGTTCCTGGTGTTAAACGAACTCTTGCAACTGATTCTTTTCTTCTTCCTACTGCATCAAAAAATTGCATTTGATATCTCCCTAACTAGATAAATTGAGTAGCTTGGGAGTTTGAGCTATGTGAGGATGCTCTGTCCCAGCGTAAACTTTAAGCTTGTTGAATATCTGTCTTCCTAAGATGTTCTTTGGAAGCATTCCTTTCACAGCATGTTCGATAATTCTTTCAGGATGCTCCTGAATCATTCTTTTAAATGGGATCACAGTTTGTCCATCCGGATAACCGCTATAACGTTTATAAGTTTTCTGTAATTCCTTATTTCCTGTAAGCCTGACCTTATCAGCATTGATGACCACTACATAGTCGCCTGTATCAAGATGCGGGCTGAAATATGGTTTGTTTTTTCCACGGAGAATCGTAGCGATCTGTGTCGCCAATCTTCCTAAAACCATATCTTTCGCATCCACCAGATACCAATCCTGCTTGATCATATCTGCTTTTGGAGTTTCTGTTTTCATCCTATCTCCTTATTTTTCTATACTCTTTGATGATCGGACGAACAAAATATTTTACCAACGCTTTTGCTGTCAAGTATACTATCAAATTAATAGCAGTAAACAACTTTTCTGTAACTATTTCAGATGCCATTTTACAGAAAAATATTGCCAAATAACTTCAAATTATAAAGTTGAAAATAAGCAAAAATAATAAAGAGGTTTTATGAAAATTAGTGCATCATTGATCAGGGCAGTTATTATTATAATTTTACTTATAATTGTAATTAGCGATTTTTTCTACATTAAATACTTAGAGAAGAAAATGAATAATATTACGATCCTAACCAGTGAAGCGGATTCCATGGTTGCTGTTAATCCATCTTCATTCAAAGAGCCGGTAGTAGTATTTACTGCAGATTTCATAGATAAATTCTATCATTACAGTTCACCTTTTAAAGATGGAATGGATTTTAATGAATTAATAAAAGAATATATCAAAAATCGTTGGTCAGATCATTATGGATGTGGACGTGGAACTCGTGAACGTAAAAGGATCCATGAAGGTATCGATCTTTTTGTTCCTGAAAATACACCAGTTTATCCCCTTACGAATTTTGGAATCGTTACAGAAGTAAGCGATAATCCGCATTATCTGGTTCAAGTTCAATATGAAAAACCGGGTGGAATTATCGATTCAACGAAAATTGAGTATGGCAAAACTATCAGGATACTTTATCCGGAAGGAATTGAAAGTATTTATACTCACTTGAACGAAGTCTTTGTAGAACTGAACCAGAAGGTGGATAGAAATAC
>DAOUVH010000212.1 GCA_030667725.1 Candidatus Cloacimonadota bacterium
ACCATATAAAAATTTAAATTTTAAGGTGCTCTAATCATTATTAACCTCCTTATTGTAGTAATAACTAATATCATATAACATATGCACGCCACGCCCCTAAAAAGGTGCGCATAACCAACCTATAGTTATACTAAAAAAAGGTGCGTCATAACTCCAAAGCTATTTCATTAACATTTATCCCATGAAATGCAAAGCCTATTTCATTAGGACCATTTTCCTGGCATCAATAACTTTGTTATCAATCACCAATTTATAGTAATAAATTCCTGATGAAACCGGTTGGTTATTCTCGTTGGTTCCATCCCATTGAATTGAATTCTGATCTCCTTCGACTCCGCTCAGGATGACATCGAATTTCTTAATTTTCTGTCCTCTCAGATTATAGATTTCAAGATTCACAAACGAGGACGTTTGTGTTACTGAAAACGAGATCGTGGTAGAAGGATTAAACGGGTTAGGATAATTTCTCAAATTAGCAGCGGCAATTTCCAATATATTATCGTCTGCACCCAAAAGTGAATCAAGAGTTAAGTTTACACCGGAAGTTGTTTCATCCAAGATCACTTCGATATCCGTGACTGTATCCGAAGAGTAGTCTACTAAAGTTGCAACCACATCGTAAACATCAGGTCTAACATTGAGAGAGTAATTTCCCAATGAATCAGGAGTTGTGGAAAAAATTCCAGCCGCTATTTCAACATCTTGTACATTTCCATTACCACCATTAAGAGTAACATTACCTGTTATTGTACCAAAATATTCTATGATATCATAATTATAACTCAAGCTTGAATTAACTGCATTAGAAAAGACAAGAACCATTCGGTAATATTCTTCTGTCATTTCCGGCAAATCGATTTCCAGTACATCATCTACACTGAAAAAATCAACTGTTGATACAACGGTATTGCTCAATCGAATAACTCCGACATTTATCGGGTGATTAACTACCAGATTAAAGTGATAATCTAATCCATTCGAAAGCAGCCTCACATAATCAGTTGCCCATGGATTTGTAGTTCCGCTGCCCGAAGCAGGATACGTTGTGTGGTAGTGAGTTGAATTGAAAATAGGAAGTACCAGGCTTTCGTAATTATATAATCCTTCTTCAACATCCGGATCATCGAGATAATTTGCCAAAGTCCAGATTTCGAATATTACCTCAAAAGGAATCGTGTAGCCGTGTTCTACAAGTTGATTAGAAATTCCTGAGATAGAATTTAAAGGCTCGCTGACCAGATCTTTGATAATTGTTCCATCATCAAATTGCTCTGCAAAATAGGTAAAGAACAACATAGTTTTTACATAATCCGCCCATTCCTGGTTCCAGGTATTTAAAGAATTATCGGGGTTGGAATTGAATTGAGAAATGGGATCGGGTATACCAAAATAAACCATTGCCAATTCTGCTAAACCTTCATCTACCCAGATCTCTTCATTTATGTCACCACCCCAATGAATAAGATGTTCCAATTCATGTGCCAGAACCGAAATCCTGATGGGATCGGTAGGATCCAAAGGATAACAGGTCATATAGATCATTTCGCATTCGTTGCTGTGTCCGGGTGGATTCATCATTTGCGCTTCAGCTTCTGTAACCTGGTTGTAACTGCTGAAATATCCATCAAACGTACTTCCACCATAAGAACCGAGAGCAGAATAAAAAACAATCAGCCTGGGATCATTATCCAGTTCATCCGGCATCTCACCAAAATGCAAAGTATCCATTTCTACAACCCCGTAATCATCGCCGTTCATAGTTTCAAATTCCAGATAATTGAAAACTTCTTGAACATCCGCTTCATCCATATTGATCTGCCACTCTTCATCAGCCACGAAAACATAACAATGTTCACCAACGGCTCTGCAGGTTGCCGGAGTTTGAAGCCATCCCGGAGGCATAACTGATAGATCAAAACGCCAGTAAATTTGCTGATCTCCTACTTCATATTCACGTGTATCACGAGATTGTTTAATCTGCTGGTGAAGTTCCATATCGGAAACTCGTTCTGATTCTTTCTTTATATGTGTTTGAAATTCTGAGAATGATTCGAAATCACCGGCAAATACTGTAAGTGTAACCATCATAATTAAAACAACAATAAAAAATTTCATAAACTCCTCCGTTTTGTTCGTTTTTTTTCAATCCAACATTTAATTTAATCTTTTGTAAATAACTTAACTTTACATTTCCAAAGAGCGTAAACACTTTGCTGTTGTAAAGAAAAAAGCGCACAAATTTCTTTGTGCGCTTTTTATAAGCCCATATTTATTTATCTAACCTTATCAATTGCCCAAGCAATAGCTTTCTGCAGCATATCATCAGATGGTTTATCAATATAACCTGTATCCATTAGTTGTTTTGTCATTCCGCGTGAATATTCAATATCCGCTTTTGCTTTTTGAAATGCTTCATCCCAGGTCATTTCCACACGGGCAACACCATCTTTGATCGCCTGCATGGCAACATCTGCGGCTTCTACCGCAAATACTCCGGCTTCATCCATTGTCGGAACGATATTTTCCGGATCAATTCCTCGTTTTTCTGCATAATCTGCCAGAGAATGCGCTGCCGCAATCGCCATATTATCGGTAACTTTCTTGGCACGAACCATTAAAGCACCTTTCAAAATTCCCGGGAAACCGATCGAATTATTCACCTGGTTTGGGAAATCCCCACGTCCGGTAGCTACAATAAATGCTCCGGCTTCTTTGGCAGCATACGGATATATCTCCGGAATCGGGTTAGCACAAACAAATACGATCGCTTTATTATTCATGGTTTTTATCCATTCAGGCTTCACAGTATCAGGTCCTGGCGTGGAGAGTGCTATCAGTACATCTGCTCCCTTACAAGCTTCTTCGATCCTATCGATCTTATCAGGATTAGTGGTCCGGCACAATTCCCATTTACGATAGAAACGCTGATCAGCTTTGATATCTTCTCTGCCAGTGTGCAATCCGCCTTTTGAATCAAAAAGAGCCATTTTCTTGGGATCTCCGCCAGCAGTGATGATAAAACGAGCTATTGTTGAATTAGAAGCTCCTGCCCCCAGCATTGCAATTTTTATATCTCCGATCTTTTTGTCTGCCAGTTTCAGAGCATTGATAAGTCCTGCCAAAGTAACACAAGCAGTTCCCTGTGCATCATCGTGCCAAACGGGGATATCACATTCTTCTCGTAATGTATCTAAAACTTTGTAGCAGTTTGGCTGGGAGATATCTTCCAAGTTAACTGCACCAAAACTTTGCTGACACATTTTCACGAAATCGATTATCTTTTGCGGATCGTTCTTTCCATTTTAATCTTTACTATCCACACACAGCGCAAC
>DAOUVH010000261.1 GCA_030667725.1 Candidatus Cloacimonadota bacterium
AGGATATCCGAGTAAGAATCAGTTTCATAAAGTTCACGCTTATCAGAATATACAACAAGTGTTGAAGCTACTTCATCGTGTATTAACAGAAAATTCATGAGTTTAGAACCAATCGCGCGATGTTCATAAATGAGGTGTGGAATATAATTAGCGATAACTGTAATTTCATGCTCAGATAAACTCGACATATCGATATTATCCGTTCCCAATTTCATTGTTTTACCTTCCAGCTCCAGATCATTTTGCGGAAAAATATCCACAATATCAGTACCAATTTCCACTTTTAATGAAATATCTCCATCTAATTTGCCTTCATATTTTTCAATTTCAAGACACCATAAGTTTTGTTCAGATGAAATTGAATGGTTTTGAAATTCCCCTGTAAGAAATTCATGAATATCTTTTATTTTATTATGAAGAAGCTCACGTCGTGGAGGAGTTTCAAAATATTTTCTAATATATTCTGCCAGCGAGAGATCTTCAATTTGTTGTTTGATCTCTCTTTTTTCAGGCTCAATAATAGGCGGGAAGAATTCATCACTTTTAGCAAATTCGCGCTCGCGAATTCCTGAGATTATTTCTTTTATATTGTAAACTCGGGGGAAAGATATCTTGAATTCATCCATTTTATCTGAGATGATTTTAAACCCCAATGTGTCTGCATTAGCTGTTAATTCTACGAGTTGTAATTTGATTCTTGGAACCGGATGATCTTCCCACAATAGATTCAGGGCATTCTCTCCGGTTTGCTCTTTGTATTCCAAAATGATTTTATCGTGATCTACAAGATCGGTTATAAACATTTTATCATTACAGTTCAGACGATAGATGAATCTTTCTAAAAAATGGATATAAGGTTTAATCTTTTGTTCATCATCTAAATAGTATAAAAATGGAACCATCTCTCTTTGAATTCTGATCTTCCAGTTCTGCCAATCGTATTCCACGTTGATTTCACGACCGTTTTTATCTTTGAAACTTCTAACTACTTTTTCACTGGTAAATCCGGCAGGAAGATCACCATCAAGTTTTTCCGTTTCAAGCCACGATTGATATAATTCATATTGATAAGAATTAATAAAATCAGTCGCTTTTGGTTCATAACCATATAATTTCACAGTAATAAAAATAAAAATTATTATTAGAATCTTATAAAAATTATATCCAAATTTATTTGACATAACTATCCTGCTTCACTTTTATGAACAAGTAAATTGAGTGAGTCAAAAGAGGTCAACTAAATCTATATAGGGAGCGAATTATGATGATCGCTGAAAAAGATAAAAAGAGAATAATCGAATTCTTTGAATTGAGTGGAGGAAACTTCAGTCTGCGAAAATACCATAAGCCTGTTTTGGTTTATGACATTGACGATGACAAAGTGAGATATTCACTCTGGGAAGAAGAGATCCTGGATAGGTTCGGACTTAAGAATGTGGATGGTTGGGATCACACAGAAAACATAGCTTTTTGCCCAGATTGGATGCAAGGCGAAGATGATGATGACGATCTTGATGATATAGATCTGGACGATGATGATCTATAAAAAATAAATTTTGAAATATGCAAAAAACCGCTCCGATTCGGAGCGGTTTTTTTACTAATATTACAGGTTCATTCCTATCAATTGGAAGAAGATATCGATTCCTATGCTAATTGCTTTTTCGTCGGGTAGGAATTGAGGAGAATGTAGATCAGCATTATCTTCTTTATTCCCAACTCCCAACCAGAAGAGAAGTCCATTGTATTTCTCAGTAAAAAATCCAAAATCTTCACCTGTGAAAACCATCTCTGCTTCTTTGAATTCGACACCTATTTCATTTGTTTTTACTTTCAGTTTCTCGAACAGTATCTCATTATTTATAACTTCCTTGTAGTAGGATTTATAAATTATCTCTGCATCAACACCATGTTTCTTAACAATTCTTGATTTCACATTTTCTATTAAAGCTTTCAATATTTCATGATCTTCATTTATAAATGCACGGAATGTTCCTTCTAATCTGCATTCGGCGGGGACAGCATTCATCACAACACCAGCATTCATTTTACCAAAAGCGCAGATCACTGACTTTTCTAATGGGAATTTTCTTTTGATCTCATCAGCAATCTCAAGATAGAACTCAACTCCAGCAGTCAGTGCGTTTATGCCTTTTTCTGCAAAAGCAACATGTGCGCTTTTACCTTTGAATACAACTTCAATCTCTTGCGTATTAGCAAAGAATATTCCTGTTTTAGAAGCAATTACTCCCGTTTTCATTCCTCCATTTACGTGCAAAGCATAAGCTTCTGAAATATCATATTTATCAAGTATCCCTGTATTTATAATGCGTGTTGCTCCACCTTTTCCCTCTTCGGCAGGTTGGAACAAAAACAATAGATTCTTTTCAACATTATCAGTTACAATTTTTTCAATAAGTCCAATCAGAATTGTCATGTGCATATCGTGACCACAAGCATGCATCTTCCCTTTATGCTCCGATTCAAAATCACAATTTGTACTCTCGGTTATAGGAAGTCCATCCATGTCTGCACGGAAAAGTTTGTATTTCTCAGATCCATGAGAATATTCAACTAATATCCCTGGAAAATCGAATGTGTGGATCTTCAATCCATCAAAATTTTCTAATAATTGTAAAATGTACTTTTGTGTTTTAACTTCTTCAAATCCAAGTTCGGGAATTTTATGTAACTTTTTTCTAATACTGATAAGATCAAACATCATATTATCCTTTTATTAAATTCTATTTTAGAATTGTGAGTTGTTGGAAATTCTGTCAATCAAATCATTTACTTGACATGCAAACGGGTACAAAATTTTCATAGCTATGTTAGTGGTTGTGCCCCCGTAGCTCAGCTGGATAGAGCAGTTCCCTCCTAAGGAAAAGGTCACCTG
>DAOUVH010000187.1 GCA_030667725.1 Candidatus Cloacimonadota bacterium
ATATAAATATAGAGATCTGGTTGAGGTTCGATTGGGATATTATGATACAAACTTCACAACCGGTCTTACAATAATATATAAAGATCTTTCACTTGATTACGCATTTCTCACAAATAATCTAGCCAGTACTAATCGAGTTGGTTTGAGAGTTAATTTCTAACAGGGAGTTCAAAATGAAGATATCTTTTTTAATGTTGATAATTCTCTTATTATTGTTTGGGTGCACGGGTGAAGAAAGTCTGGGAGTCGATACACAAGCTCCAAATAAACCGGTATTAGTTCCGCATCTTGGTGATACGGGTGATGGTGGGGATTCTACAATTCCAGGTGTAAATTACTATAATACATACGATCTAGATTTTGAGAACAACGGTATGGACGCCGTTATGGAAGGTAATTGGATAAAAACACAATGGTTTAGACTGGAAGATTCTGATATTGATTATCTGAAAATCTTCAGGTTTAGTTGGCAGGATTATGATGCCGATACTCTAAATTTTGTCCAGAACATCGATACCGTAGATTATGATGAGCAAATTTATTATGTTGATAGAACTTCAATGACAGATAAAAATTATTTCTATTTCATTGAAGTATTTGATAATGCAGGAAATTCAACTCTTTCCGATACAACTGGATACAAATTGATAGATAAACCTTACCTGATCTCTCCGGCAGATAATTCTTCAGTTCAATTTCAAGACATCGATGATGTTATTTTTGAATGGCAACCCAGTGCTGGTGCGATACAATACAGGTTACTGATCTTTAATGAAAATAGAGAACTAATTTGGCAAAATACACCGTTAGACATGGGATATTTTTCAGTCCAATACGATGCACCTCCGGTTGAACCCGGCTCTGTGCTGATCTGGCGTGTTGATGCTTTTGGTGGAACTTATTCAACTCCAAATCCGATCGAGGGAAATTATTACATTGTTTATTCAGGAGCTGAATCTATAGAGCGTTATCTATTCATAGACGAGTAAATTGTCTTGACTCCATACTATAAAAAAAATTATTAAAAAATTTCAAGGAGAATGAATGAGAAGAACAATATTTATTATATTTTTGGTAATAATTGGATTAAGTTTGTGGGCTCAAACCGAGGGTAGTGGTTTTTCCAGTTATAATCCGGGTGCAGTATACCAATATACCGGCTCTCTCACCGGAACTGAGCAGCTTAAGATCAGAACTTATATTTGGGGACAGGTTAGAAATCCGGGACTTTATATTGTTCCCGATGATACAGATCTTCTAACACTGATATCCTCTGCAGGTGGTCCTACTGAAAACGCCAAGCTTTCCAAAATCAATATTATCAGATCTACAATGGAAGGTGAAAAAGTGATTACAGTTGATCTGAAAGAATATCTGGAAACCGGAGAGGCAGAATTAATTCCAATATTAAAACCAGGAGATACTGTAATTGTTTCCGGTTCAACATATTATGCATTTACAAAAGCAGTTAACTGGCTTTCTCAGATCGCTGTGATATTGAGTGTATATATAGCAATTTCAAATGTAAGTAAATAAGCAAATGAGGTAATATGAAAGATCAGTTCAATCAAGTTAAATTCAACGAAGATTTTGAAGAACAGGAAATCAAACTAACCGATTATTTAAATATCATTATTAGATTCAAATGGATAGTAGCATCCATTTTTTTGGCAATTTTTGTTGTTTCATTTATATACACAGCAAAAGCACCTAGAATATACAAAGCAACTTCTAAAGTACTTCTGGAAGACAAAATGGGAAGCAATCTTCTTTTTGCCTCAATGAGCAATAAAGCTTCTTCTATAAATAATAATATCCAGATAATTCAGAGTTTTCCTGTAATGAAGATTGCAAATCAAATACTATCCAGACATGAAGAATATAAGAACTTTCCGATTTCACAAATAGAAGGAATCCCTGAATCATATTTGAAAAATAATTTAGAGGTAGATACTGAGCGGGAAACTGATATTCTTATTATTAATTTTGAATCCACAAACCCTTTGGAAGCCAAAGAAGCTGCAAATGCTGCTGCACATGCATTAATGCAAGAGGATACCGATTATGCTAGAATTGAGTTCAGAAATGCCAGAGAATTTCTGGCTAATCAGCTTGATGAGTATGACCGCAGATTGCGTTCTACAGAAGAAGAATTGCGAACCTATAAAATTGAACATGGAATTTCCATGTTATCTGAAGAGACACAGAAGCTTATTGAGCAATCATCTGATATAACTGCATTGCTTTCTGAAGCTCAAACAGAATTGGATGTTGCAAACAATCATCTTAATTTTCTTAAAGAAGAACTGACTGCTCAAGACGATTTTCTTGCAGATGTTAATTCCGTGCTCTCCTCTCCCCTTATTGAGAAATTAAAACAGGAAACTGTAACACTTCAAACTCAATATGTGAATTTCCTCACAAAATCTGAATATTTACCTGATCACCCTGAACTAGTTGCATTAAAAAAATCTATTGAAAGTGCAAAAACAAAACTCAATGAAGAGATACAGAAAATTCTACTGGTTAAATCCGGTTCTGCAGATCCTTTGATGTTCCGATCCAGTTTAATAGAGAAGATTTCTACAGCTCAGATCGATCAGAATATTAAATCTTCTAAAGTCGTTAGCCTGCGTAAAGCTGTAGAAAAATACAATGAAAGAATGTCATTACTTCCTGATACTGAAGTTCAGCTTGCCAGGTTGGAACGTAATTATAAAATCAATGAAAAGACATATACAATGCTTATTGAGAAGTATGAAGAAGCAAAGATCGCTGAGAAATCCAAGATAGGTAAGATCCGAATTGTGGAAGAAGCACGTATTCCCGAAGCACCAATTAAACCTAACAAAAAAATGAATATGATGATTGCAATTGTACTTGGATTAGGTCTTGGAATCGGTGCCGCACTTTTGGTCCACTCAATTGATTCAAAGATTAGAACTTTTGATGATGTTCGTAAATATGTCTCATTGCCGGTTCTGGGAACTATCCCGCTTATCCAGGAAGATGACATTGAGCTTGATAATATTGAACGGAAAATTGCTACCTCAAACGGTTCTGAAAAAGAAGAACATAAAATAATCTATCAACAAATCCAGGCTAAACTGATAACGAATTATGCTCCAAAATCATCGACTGCAGAAGCATTCAGGATTTTACGTACGAATATTATTTCCCGAAAAAAGAATTCTGATTGCACAACATTACTTATCACAAGCTCAGGTCCAAAAGAAGGGAAATCTACGATACAGGCGAATATGGCTACTGCACTAGCTCAAATGGATGCTAAAGTTATTCTGGTTGATCTTGATCTTAGACGTCCAATGGTTCACACGATAATGGGTATGGATAAAGAGATCGGCATAAGTGATTTCCTTATGGATAAATCTACTCAGATTGAGAGTGTAATAAAAAAAACCAATGTTAATAATCTTGATGTTATTACTAGTGGAATTATTCCACCAAATCCATCTGAGCTTCTTGCCTCAAAACGAATGGATGAAGCAATCGAAAGACTTAAAGAAAAATATGATTATGTACTGTTCGATTCACCACCGGTAATAGCTGTAACTGACTCAATGGTAATGGCAAATAAAGTTGATTTGCTTATCCTTGCA
>DAOUVH010000262.1 GCA_030667725.1 Candidatus Cloacimonadota bacterium
CGGGTCTTTTTCTGCCTGAAGTAAATTACCCATGATATACATTTTCTCTTTCACTCTTTTAGTTTGGAACAACTTATAGGATTTATTATATTGTGTATAAGCAGAGGCATATTCTTTTTCAGATTCATATTGGAGTGCTTGGTTTTCATGCTCCAGAGCAGATTGATATCTCTGTTTTTTGTCATTTGTATCGTTAATAAGATTAATACAATCTGTATATTCAGGGATCAGAATAAAACATTTATTATATTTTTCAACCGCTTTATCAAATTGGAAAGAAGCAACAAGCTCATCTCCTTCTTTAACTATCTGTGAGCAAATATCCAAAGCTTTATTATTAACAATTTTCTTTTTTGTTTCATCGTTATCTATGGCAAGATCGAGATATGCTCTTACAAGTTCGTAATCTTTTTTTGTTAAAGCTTCATCAGCTTTAAGTAGAAATAAATCGCTAATGTGAACAAAGATATCATCTTGGAATTTTGAAGGATACTGGCTTAATTTAGAAAGCATCTCAATTGAGATATCATACTCAGAAGAATCCCTAAAAACAAGTGCTTCATTTATAAATGATGGTATCAGATCATCAATAAATGGTTGTATTTGTTTTGTAAAAGAATTATCAGAATGATTTTCCCAAAGGAAATGATAATCATTAAAAGCAGATAATTTGTTGCCCATCTCAATATAGATTTTAATTCTGTTGAAAAGTATCTCCGGAATATGTTCAGAATTTTTTAAATAAGAAGTTACTTTCTCGAAATAATCCAAAGCGGAAATAGAATCATTTTGCATGAGTTGAAATTTTGCTAAGTGGAAATAACAATCATCAAGTTTTAAATCAGCAATTTCTGAATTAGACAGAAAGAAAAGACGTGAAGCTAACAGCCAGTTTTCTTTTGCATAAGCTTTAGTTCCTAATTGATAATAACAGTCGGAGCGTTCCAATTCCGCTTGTGTTGATAATGCCCCATTTTGAGAAGTTTCTAAAAAATTATCAAAATGCTTTATTGACATCACATAATTGCTTTTCATATACAATTGATGAGCAATCTTAAATTTGCTGTTTACCAGGCAATGACTGGAAACGTAAACAAATAATATCAATATTACTAAAGTTATTTTCATTTTCATATAATTATTATTCCATTTATATCAAGAATCCTAGTTTCTTCAGCTAGTTCATTCTTGTCAATAATTCTGAATTATGAATTTATTTATCCTTCAATTGGTTTTCTGGTATGATAACTGGTATCTGATCTAATTTTCTGCCGAAGAACAAGAATATAATAGCAAATAAAGCAGTTGAGATGATTAGAAGTTTTTCAGATTCCATTTTAAATACTAAAATTGTTATCAACACAATAATAGTATTGATCAGATATACGAATATTGCTGTAACTTTGGGTGATTGCATAGCATTATGAATACGATGAGTTGAATGATCTTTACCGCCCTGACTTATTTTTCTGCCGTCACGTTTTCTTATGAAACTTACAAGTGAAATATCAAAGATTGCATAACTGAGTAAAAGTACGGGCAGCAGATAGAATATTTGACTGTTCATTCTTGTTACAGCAAGGCGTCCCGCCAAAATTCCCATTGAAGAAAGGAAGTAACCTATAAACATACTTCCCGCATCACCTAGAAAGATCTTTGCCGGATTAAAATTGTAGGGGAGAAAACCAAATACTGAACCAGCGAAGATTAAAGAAAGAAGCATCATAAAATTTGCCTGAACAGCAACAGAATGAGTTTTACTGATGAAACTGAAAGCATAAAAACCAAGGGCAAGAATACCGGACATACCGGTGATAATACCATCCATGTTATCCAGGAAGTTCAAAGCATTCATAAGCCCAACCATCCACAGGAATAGAATAGGAATTGTAATATAAAATGGACCAAAAAGTTCTAAAAGATTATTAGAATATAAAAACACAAAACATGATAGAGCCTGCCCGATTAGTTTAACTGTTGGCTTCATTCCAAATTTATCATCAATGATACCAACCAAAATAATTATGAAAGCTCCCAACAGATAACCAACAATAGGGTAGTTGAAGGAGTGTAAATTCATTATTACAATATAGATCGTAAGTATAAAAAACCCGATGAATACAGCTAATCCACCCAAAAGTGGAGTAGCTTTCTTATGTACTTTACGTGCATTTGGATTATCCAGGAAGTTTAATTTATTTGCAAGTTTTATTATGTAAGGTGTAATGCTGTATACAGAAAGAAAGGAGAGAGCTATCACACTCAAGCATACATAAATAATATTCATATCACCTCATTAATTACTATTGCGTAAATACTTATAAATCACTGTCCATAATGCATTATACAGAATTTTGTCAAATCCTTTCTGTTGCTCATTTTTTGGAGTATGATTCGATTGATCTGACAGGATAAATTAACAAATTGACAGGTAAATAGATGAATAGTTTTTTACAAGCGAGGATATTCTATGAGAGTTTTTAAAAATAGGAAAGCACGGCATAATTATTTCTTTATTCAGGAATTGGAAGCTGGCATTGTGCTTATGGGTTCTGAGATCAAATCTATCAGGGAAGGAAAGCTCAGTTTTAAAGACAGCTATGCCAATATAGAGGCTGATGAAATCTGGCTTTATAGTCTTCATATAAGTCCATACAAATATGATAGTGTTTTTGCACCCGATCCTGAACGAAAAAGAAAATTACTGCTTAATAAACGTGAGATAAAAAAAATACGAAATCAGATAGATGAAAAAGGAATGACTCTTATTCCGGTAGAAATTTATATTAATGACAAGGGGCTGGCTAAAGTAAAAATTGCTCTTGCCAAGGGTAAAAGACAATACGATAAACGTGAAGATATTAAGAAAAAAGATATCA
>DAOUVH010000276.1 GCA_030667725.1 Candidatus Cloacimonadota bacterium
GTTGCTGAAATTTCTTAAAACAGCATATTTACGAGTGTATGAAAACATTTGACAAAAAAGCTTAACTTTAGAATTTTTCCTCATCTTATATATAATGTTATTCATTAGTTTTATAAGTTCAGGAGGTTTAATGAAAAATATATACAAATTTGTGTTGGTGATAGCCGTACTTATTTCTTCAATTTGTCTTTTTGCACAGGAAATTAACAACACACAATATAGCAGTGAGATCATGTATAATATCTCTGTTGTTGGTGCAGTTAAAAACCCCGGGGTATATATGTTCCCGCCAACCAGTCGTGTCTCACAAGCCATTAAACTTGCCAATACACTTCTTGATACGATCAATGTTCCCGTACATGCAGTGAGTAATGCTTCAAAAAGAAATATTATATTAAAAAGAAATGATGAAATTATAAAACTAGACCTATTGAGGTTTCTTGTTCTGGGAGAAGATAATTCCAATCCATATATGAATGATGGAGATATTATTATTGTTCCTGCTATTATGAAACAAGTCCATGTATATGGGGCTGTTGGTAATAGAAATGATGAACTTCTTATGAATTCCATTGAGTTAAGAGATGGAGACAGAATATCTGACATTATTGAACTTGCAATGGGTTTAATGCCAAATGCAGATAATCAGAATGCTGAAATTGTGAGATTTATTGGGAATTCATCTGAAACTGAATCAATCAACTTAAACCTTGATATTATTATGAGCGATTCTGAGAATGAAGAAAATATTGTATTACAAAATAATGATAGGATCTATATTCGTAAAATTCCTGAATATCATAATAAGAGTTTTGTTACATTGATAGGTGAAATTATTTACGAAGGAACTTATGCAATCGAAGACAGCAAAACAACTCTTCTGCATATAATCACAAAAGCTGGTGGCCCAACTGAGGATGCCGATCTTTCCAATGCTTACCTACAAAGAATAAGCGAAGAAGATCTCCGTGAACCTGAATATGAGCAATTAATAAAAACACGACCTGATGATATGTCTCATCTTGAATATCGTTATTTCAGAAATAGAATTACTGAAGAGGCTGGAATATTTGCAAAAAACTTCGATACTTTATGGAATAATAAAGAAATTGAATACGATATTAGCCTGAAAGATGGAGATGTTATATACTTTCCCGCAAAAGCTGTTGCCATTAAAATAAGTGGAGAAGTTGCAAATCCGGGATTGATCAATCATGATCCTGAATTGAATTATTTAAAATATATCGAACTTGCAGGTGGTCTTTCCAGCAAAGCCTGGAAGAATAAAATAAAAATAATCCGAGCAAAGACCGGAGAGTGGGTAACTCCCAATAAAAATACAAAACTTCATCCGGGGGATACTATTTTCATTCCACGTAAAGAGAGATTTTCATATTACTGGCCTTATGTTCAGCAAACAATTGCATTCGTTACAGGTCTGGCTACAAGTGTAATTGTAATAAAAAGTTTAATGACTAATTAGGGGTATTAAATGAACATATTAATAACAGGCGGTGCAGGTTTTATTGGATCACATTTGGCAGAAAAACTTCTGAAAGAAGAGCACACAGTTTATGTGATCGATAATTTATCGACAGGAAAATATTCCAATATTATTCATTTAACAAAAAAAAAGAATTTCAACTATGTCATTGATTCCATCTTGAATCGTGATATTTTAGAAGAATTAGTAAAAAAATCTGACCAGATATATCATCTTGCTGCTGCTGTAGGAGTAAAATATATCATAGACAATCCGCTTCTTTCACTTCAAACCAATATTGGTGGCGCCGAAAACATTCTGGAATTTGCTAATAAATATAAGAAAAAAGTTCTGATGGCATCAACTTCTGAGATCTACGGAAAGAATGATAAGATTCCATTCAAAGAGGAAGATGACAGATTGCTTGGGTCCACACATATTTCCAGATGGAGTTATAGTGCGGCTAAAGCTATTGATGAGTTTTTCGCATTAGCATATTTTAGAGAAAAGAAACTTCCGGTTGTTATTGTGCGGTGTTTCAATACAGTTGGTCCACGTCAAACAGGACAGTATGGAATGGTTATTCCAAAATTCGTTAGAAATGCTCTTTTAAATCATCCAATTACAATCTTCGGTGACGGTAAACAAACCAGATGTTTCTGTGATGTAAATGATGTTACCGATGGTATGATCAAATTAATGAACAATAAAAAAGCAGTAGGTGAAATTTTCAATATTGGAAACGATAAAAGCATCAGCATCGAAGAACTTGCACATAAGATCAAGAAACTAACTAACAGCAAATCAAAGATTGAATATGTAGCTTATGCAGATGCTTATGAAGAAGGTTTCGAAGATATGCGTCATCGTAAGCCGGACTTATCAAAAGTTATCGAATTCATCGGTTATAAACCAAAATACAATCTTGAACAAATTCTTAAGAGAACAATAGATTATTTTGAGGAATAGAAATAATATGAAAGTCCCCATGCTTGACCTTAATGCACAATATGAACTGATAATGGATGATATCAAAGCGGAAATGGATAAGGTGTTTACTTCTCATGCTTACAAACTTGGACCACAGGTTAAAGAATTTGAAGAGGAGATGCAAAAATTTTGTGATGTGAAATATGCAATTGGTTGTGCTTCCGGTACTGATGCCATTGTTTTAGCATTAATAGCATTAGATATTAGTGACGGAGATGAAGTAATAACTACACCATTTACTTTTTTTGCAACCGCAGGAACAATTCACCGTGTTGGAGCTAAACCTGTTTTTGTAGATGTTAACCCAGATACATATA
>DAOUVH010000149.1 GCA_030667725.1 Candidatus Cloacimonadota bacterium
ATGGCAAAAGAAAATAATTGGAGATTTGTTCGGTTGGAAAAATGAAGATGGGAATCGTAAGTATAGAACGGCTTTTATTATGGTGCCCCGAAAGAATGGGAAATCAACTCTATGTGCTGCAATCGGTCTTTACATGTTGTTTGCAGATAGTGAAAGAGGAAGTGAAATTTACTCAGCTGCTGGGGATAGAGCTCAAGCGGGAATTGTTTTTGAAATCGCAAAACAAATGATTCTTAATAATCCAGAATTAACTGGCCGTTCTAAAGTATTTAGGAACTCAATAACAAACGAAAGTAAAGGAAACTTTTATCAAGCTATAAGTTCTGATTCAAAAACAAAACATGGATTCAATGCAAACTGCATAATCTTTGATGAATTACACACTCAACCGAACAGAGATTTGTGGGACACATTATTAACTTCAACAGGAAGTAGAAGAGAGCCATTATGTATTGCAATAACAACAGCGGGATATGATAGAAATTCTATTTGTTATGAAGTCTATGATTATGCAAAGAAAGTTCAGGATGGAATAATTGAAGATGAAACATTTTATTCTGCAATTTATGAAGCTGATCCTGAAGATGACATAACTCTGGAATCAACTTGGGAAAAAGCTAATCCAAATTATGGGGTTAGCTTGAGAAAGGAATACATGGAAAGAGAATCTAAAAGAGCAATGGATGTTCCATCTTACCAAAATACTTTTAGAAGATTAATGTTGGACCAGTGGACTGACTCACAAACTGCATGGATTGGAAATAAAGAATGGGAACTTTGCCAAGGGGAAATTGATTTGGAAAGATTGAAAGATAAGGAATGTTGGGGAGGTTTGGATCTTGCATCAACTCGGGATATTTCCGCACTAGTTTTAATATTTAAAGAAGATGATAAGTTTTTAGTAGTTCCTTATTTCTTTATTCCAGAAGATAACGCAAAGAAAAGAAGTGATCGGGATAAAGTTAATTATGTAACATGGATAAAACAAAATCATGTTATTGCAACTAGTGGAGATGTTGCAGATTATAATTTTATAAAAGAAAAAATAATGCAGTTAGGAATGCAGTTTAGAATACAATCAATTTGTTATGATAGATGGAATGCCAGTCAATTAGTTATTGACCTAACAAATGAGAATGTTCCAATGGAGCCATTTGGTCAGGGGTTTCAATCAATGAGTGCACCAACAAAAGAACTTGAGAAACTTATTTTAGGACAACAAATTATTCATGATGGGAATCCTGTTATGAGTTGGATGCTTTCAAACATAGCACTTCAGGAAGATCCGGCTGGTAATATAAAACCAAATAAAGCAAAGTCTACTGAGAAAATAGATGGGGTTGTTGCTTTAATTCAAGCTCTTGGAAGTTACATGACTGAGGGAAATATTAATTCTGTTTATGATGGAAGAGGACTTTTAATTTTATAATATGATAAGAATATATTCGGCAACTGGATTCGTGAGAGAATTCTGGGAGAAAGTAAAAGAACATAAAACTTTAAAATCTGCTTATGAATCAGTTGAAAAGGAACACATTGAAATCTTTGGTAAAAGAAAATATTCAGATTATAATAGCTTCAGAGTTTGCAGAGATAGAAAAGTAAAGGCAACAATGTTACATAAAAAATAAGGCTTAATAACGTATAATTGCAAAAAATTATTTAGTGGGAATACTCAATTCAATTCAAAACATATTTTCTAGAACTCCTAAAAAGGAGGAAAGGAGCATAAATTACTCTTTGCCATTTGGACCTGCTCAACAAGTTTCTGCTGAATCAGCTTTAACTTTCTCTGCTGTTTGGGCTGCAATGAGAATACTTTCTGAAAGTATCTCAACTTTACCTGTTGGAGTTTTTAGAAAAGAAAACAATGGGGACAATACAGAAATAACAACAGATCTTGCGTTCCTTGTAAAATACCAACCAAATTCCTATCAAAACAAAATTACTTTTTACGAAAAGATAATAATGGATATGCTTTCGGATGGAAATTCTTATGTTAAAATTGTGAGAAATGGAGCTGGAAGAGTGATTGAATTACTTCCTATTAATTATTCAGATGTTGAAATTTACACTTTAGAAAACAAACTTTATTATAGTGATGAGAAAACTGGAGAAACTCATGACTCTGAAAATATACTTCATTTTAAAATGATAACAGGACCAGATGGAATTAAGGGACTATCTCCAATAGAACAATGTAGGAAAGCAATTGGTTGGGGAATGGATGTTCAGGAATACAGTTCAACTTTCTTTAAAAATGGTGGGAAATTATCTGGAATATTAGAATCTGACCGAGCACTTTCGGAACAAGCCATTGATAGACTAAGGAATTCATTCAATAGTAATTATGGAACTTTAAGCGGTAGTAACCAAACGGCGGTGCTAGAGGAAGGATTAAAATATAAAAGTATATCAGTAACTCCAGACCAAGCTCAGTTTTTAGCTTCAAGACAATTCTCAGTGGAAGAGGTGGCTCGTATTTTTGGAATCCCTCCTCACTTATTAAGGGACTTATCAAAATCCAGTTTCAATAATATAGAAAAGCAGAGTCAGGAGTTCGTTTCTTATTCACTTATGCCTTATATAAATAAGCTGGAATTAGAGATGTCCCTCAAGCTATTTAGAAAAAATGCAATTGGAAGAGAATACATTAAATTTAATGTAAACGGATTACTTAGAGGAAATGTAAAAGATAGAGCTGACTATTACAAAACTGCAATTACTAACGGATGGATGAGTGTTAATGAAGTAAGGCAAAAAGAAGATTTAAACAGAATAGAAGATGGGGATAATAATTATCTTCCATTAAATATGACAACAATAAACAAAATTGGAACAGATGAAGAAGCTTAACATTTGGGACAAAAAATATAACAATACAATTATGGAAAAAAGAATTTTTAATATTGAAAATAGATTTGAAACTAGAGAAGATGGTCAGGAAGTAGTTGTTGGCTATGGATCAATCTGGAATTCAAGAAGTGAAAACTTAGGAGGATTTTATGAATACATTTCTCCTGATGCAATTTCTCAAGAAACTATTGAAAAATCAGATGTGCGAGCTTTGATTAACCATAATCCAGATCTCGTTTTGGCGCGTTCTACTGCTGGAAACTTAAGTTGATCAGTTGATGAGAAAGGTTTGAGATATGAATTTTCTATTCCTGAAACATCTTATGGAAAAGATTTGGCTATTAATATGAAGAACGGAAACATTAATCAGAGTTCTTTTGCTTTTACTGTTGGAGCTGATGAATGGAGCACTGATGAAGAGGGAAACGATATTAGAACAATAACTTCAATTGAGAAACTTTATGATGTTAGTCCTGTAACTTATCCTGCATACAGTCAAGCAGAATCTGATTTGGTAGTTGCTCAAAGAGCTTTGGCAATGTATAAAGAGAATAAAGAAATAAAAGAAGAGGAAACAGATTTAGTAGCGCGTTCGTTGGCGCAATTAAAGATTGAATTAATAAAACGAAAAAAATAATAATAATAATATAAAAATTTTAAAATGAAATCAAGTATTGAATTGAAAGAATTGAGAAATGATATTATTTCAAAATTAGAAGTAATCAAAGAAACTGCAACTGCAGAGGAAAGAGATTTAACTTCTGATGAGAATAATGACATGGACACACTTCTTAAAAATGCAGATGAGTATTCTGTAAAGATTGAAAGAGCTGAGAAAGTGGAAACTGAAATCAGAAACAATGTGAAGTTAGCTGGATCTCCAGTTCAAACAATAAACACTGACAAAGTAACAAGAGGTTGGAGTTTATTTAAAGCAATTAATGAAGTAAGAAATGGTGGAACATTATCAGGAATTGAAGCAGAAATGCATCAAGAAGCTGAGGGAGAAGCTAGAAAAGGACTTCAGGGAATTGGGATTCCAACAATGTTAAAGGAAAAAAGAGCTATTGACCAAGGAGCTTCTGCAATTGCTCCAACTTCAATTGGTGCTTATATTGACAGCTTACAAGCTTCTGCTCTTTACAATAGAATTGGAATTAACAATTTAGGAACTGTTGCTGCTGATACTGTTCTTCCTATCGCTGGAGGATCAACTGTTGCATGGGGAACTGAAGTTGCTGCTGCTGCTGATGGAGGTCAAGATTTTGACAAAGTAACATTAACTCCAAAAAGAATCACTGGATATGCTAACCTTTCAAATGTAATCTTAGCTCAAAACGGTCCTGCTGCTGAAGCATCTGTAATGAGAGATATGGGAAGAAACATGGGAACACAAATTGACGCTGCAATGTTTGCTTCTGCTGATTTAGGTGGGGGAGCTC
>DAOUVH010000061.1 GCA_030667725.1 Candidatus Cloacimonadota bacterium
GCAAAGGAAGGTACATTTAATGAAGGTGATCCGGTTAAGTCACTTGATGTAGCTATTCTGCAGGATAATTTATTAAACCCAATTTTAGGGATTGGTGATCCAAGAAAAGATAAGAGAATTGATTTTGTTGGTGGAATTCGTGGTTTGGAAGAACTTTCTAAGCGAGTTGATGAAGGTGAAGCAGTTGCTTTTAGTATGTTCCCAACTTCTATAGAGCAACTTATGGCAATAGCTGATGCAGATGAAGTTATGCCTCCAAAATCAACTTGGTTCGAGCCAAAACTTCGCTCCGGTGTGATTACACATTTACTTGATTAATTTTTGTAAACACCGAGGTATTGATTTTAATTGTAATATGGAAAAATGCTAAAAGAACACACCCCACGGCTTAAGCCGTACCCCTCTCAAGAGGGGATTTTTAGTGAGGTTTTAATAGATTGTGCAGGTCGTATCATTCTGATGCGACCAAAATATTTCGGTTCAATCTAAAAAATTGAACCTGCAATGGTGGTAAAGAAAGAGAAATGAAGAAATTTGCAATAATAAGTTTAGGATGTTCTAAGAATCTGGTTGATAGTGAAGTTTTTGCTTATATCACAGAATCTGCTGGATATGATTATACGGATAAACTTCAAGAAGCTGAAGTGATTATTGTGAATACCTGTGGTTTTATTCTGGATGCTAAAGAAGAGTCTATCTCAACAATTCTTGAAGCTGCAGATTTTAAAACATCTGGGAAATGCAATAAACTGATAGTTACAGGTTGTCTAGTAAAACGATATTTCGAAGATATTAAGAATTCATTCCCTGAGATTGATGAAGTAATACAATTAAAGGATTTCAACTCTTTTAAAAAAGTATTCGAAATAAGTTCCACAGAAGATAGAAAACTGCTTACACTTACTCATTTTGCCTATCTACGCGTAAGTGACGGATGCAATAATCTTTGTTCATATTGTGCAATACCTGCAATTAGAGGTCAGCTTAAAAGTGTGCCAATTGAAACATTAGTTTCAAATACGGAATCATTGGTAGCAAAAGGTGTAAAAGAGATAATTCTCACAGCTCAAGATACTGCACAATATGGTGTTGATATTTATGGAGAGCAAAGACTTCCTGAATTACTGAATGAGTTAAATGCAATTAATGATCTATTATGGATCAGAATCTTATATCTTCACCCTGCTCACATCACATCTGAATTGATAGATACGATAGCAAAACTTCCAAAAGTTTGCAAATACTTCGAAATTCCCATACAGCACATTAATAATGATATCCTTGGAAGCATGAATAGAAATATAACTAAAGAGAGAATAAGAGAGATAATATCAGAGATCCGTGCAAAGATTCCTG
The DNA here is from genome assembly GCA_030667725.1 of Candidatus Cloacimonadota bacterium. Next base: position 1,357 of record DAOUVH010000061.1, read on the forward strand.
ATGCTGTTATGCGAACAACTCTTATCACTGGGTATCCTGGTGAAACGGAAGAAAGATTTACCGAACTAAAAGATTTTGTGAAGGATATGAAATTTGAACGTCTGGGTGCTTTTGCATATTCCAGAGAAGAGGATACACCCGCTTATAATCTGGAACCGCAAATCTCGGAAGAAATTGCAGAGCAAAGAAAAGATGAATTAATGCAGACCCAGCAGGATATTTCTGAAGAATTTCTTGCAGGATTAGTAGGGAAAAAGATAAAAGTTATCATTGATAAGAAAAGTAGTGAAGAAGGTTTCCTTTTTGAAGGAAGAAGTTATTTTGATTCACCTGAAATTGATGGAGTTGTTTTCATCACGGAAAGTAAAGGCAAAATTGGTGATATTGTTGAAGTTGAGATCATTGATGCCTGGGAATATGATTTAATTGGAAAATAGATTGGAGGATAGATGAATAAACGAATTGCACTTACTGGAATAAAACCGACCGGTCTTCCACATATTGGGAATTATTTTGGAATGTACATACCGGCACTCGAACTGGCAAAAGAATATGATACAAGATATTTTATTGCAGATTATCACGCTTTGAATTCGCTTAAGAATCCAGTACTTGTGAAAGAGCTTTCTTATGAAGTTGCTGCAACCTGGTTGGCGATGGGTTTAAATCCCAAAGAATCAATATTGTATAAACAATCAGCAGTTCAAGGAACTTTTGAACTCACGACATTTCTTATGGCTTTCACTTCTAAAGGTCTGATGAACCGTGCACATTCCTATAAAGCTATGGTTCATAATAATATTGAGAATAGCAAAGATCCTGATGATGGTGTGAATATGGGACTATTCACCTATCCCGTTCTTATGGCAGCCGACATACTGCAATTCGACAGCGATGTCGTTCCTGTAGGAAAGGATCAGAAACAACATTTGGAAATGACAATAGATATAGCTCAATCAATTAATCATAATTATAAAAAGGAACTTCTGAAAATTCCACAAGCTTTAATTCAGGAATCAACAGGATATGTAACCGGTTTAGACGGCAGAAAAATGAGTAAAAGTTATAATAACACAATTCCGCTGTTTCTTCCTGAAAAGAAGCTTAGAAAATTAATTATGAAGATAGTAACAAACTCACAGACTGTAGAAGAATCTAAAGATTCAGATAATTGCAGTATTTTTTCTTTGTACAAGTTATTTGCGAATAAAGATCGGCAAGCTGATTTACGCTCAAAATATCTGACCGGTGGAATGGGTTGGGGTTATGCTAAGCAAGAGCTTTTTGAAGTTATGAATGATACTCTTACTTCAATAAGAGATGAATATAACAGGTTAATTGAAAACAAGGATTATATCGATCAAATTCTGAAAGATGGAGCAGAGAGAGCGAGTGAAATTGTCTCTGAGAAAATGGCTTTTATCCGAAAAGAAATTGGTTTGGGATAATTATATAAATACAATAAAATCTGTTTGACACAATATCCAGCATAAATATTTGTGTTTCGCAGTAAGTAATTAGGAGATAAAATGTACACAGTATTAATGGTAATACATGTTATAATTTCAGTATCTTTGATTTTGGTTATTTTAGCTCAATCAAGTAAAGGTGGAGCCCTCGATGGCATGGTCGGTGGAGCAGCATCTAACGTTCTTGGTGGTCAGGGTGCATCAAAATTTTTAAAAAATGCAACTCAGGTACTTGCAGTTCTTTTCATGCTCAATTGTATTTTACTTGCTTTCCAACTAAAAGGTGGTAAAATATCAACAAGTAGTACAGCAGTTGAAAAGATGAAAAAAGAACAAGTTGTAGAACAACCTGTAGAGCAGGATGAACTTCCGGCACTTCCAATTGATGAACCGGTCGAAGAGCCAACAGAATAAAAATTAGCAGAAGTGGTGGAATTGGCAGACACGCAAGACTAAGGATCTTGTGCCCAATGCGGGTGTGCGGGTTCAAGTCCCGCCTTCTGCACCAATTTTAAAGCCGTTCGAAAGAACGGTTTTTTTTATTTTCTTTTAGCAATTATTTTAGAAACAATTATTTTATTAATAAGCATATCGGAGGTGATTATGAAAAGAGCGCTTATCCCATTTTTTATCATTGCATTTTGTATAAGCTTATCAGCAGAAAGTCCAACAGCCAATGAACCGATGGATGAATCATTATTAGAACAGAGTACTTTTTCCGGTTCAGTATTATCTTCTAGAGAAGATCAAATTAAATATGGAACTCCATTGGAAGCCAAAATCATGGTTGAAGATGCAATTATTTACATGCAAGTGGGTGATCTTGAAAATGCATTTTTAGATTTCAGAAAGAAAGAAGGACGTTTTCAATTTAAAGATCTTTATCTTTTTGTTATTGATATGGATGGTAATGTTCTCTGCCATGGAGGTGAGGAAGACCTAATCGGTACAAATGTAATTGATCTGAAAGATTCTGCCGGTAAATACTTTATTAAAGATTTCATCAAACTCATGGAAGAATCAGATAATGGCTGGAAAGAGTATTATTGGAGAAATTACGAAACTCAGAAAGTTGAGATGAAACTTACATACCTTAAGAAATTCAATGATAATATCTTTGTGGGATGTGGAGCATATCAGCCAAGATTCTGAATTTCACTGGCTTAAGGTTCATACGAGAAATTCTGTCCACATAATTTCCAGCTTCCCAGTTCACAGAAGAAATAAGATAAATCTCCATTTTCATCTGAAGGTTCATCAGTAGTAGTGGCATCCAGATGCATTAAAAAATCGGCAGTCGCATAATTACCATTTAATATTATTTCAATATTCTCAAGGATCAATTCATCATTATCATTTAACCGTATTTCCCATCTGATTCTCTCAAAATCGTGGTCATCACCATCATGAAGAAAATCTTGATGATAATATTGCATAATGCCTTCAATATTATCCATGTTAAAATTAGATTGAATTGAATCCAGAATATCAAGGATCGCATTCTTATCCAGTTCTTCAGGTGATGTTGTATCACATGAAGTTGTGAAAATGAGTATTATTGCAAATAATGGGAAAAAATATTTTTTCATTTTATTTTCCTATTTATAAACGTAAATTTTGAAATCACCAATATCATCAGGATCATTAAGCGGCATATTGAATTTCTGCAAAACTTTAATATATCTTTTTCTGGTTTTTGGTGGAATGGAAAGGTGTGTGAGTTTGTTAGCAAGCAGTTCTCCTGATTTTGTATAGATCTCGATCATAAAAGATTTTTCAAGTTCTATACTCGCACGGCTGGCAATGGTAAAGGAGATATCTAAACTTATGCGGGTTATGTTAGAAAGCTGGATATCAGATATTTGCAGATTATCACCTTGAGTTTTCTTCCAACAGGTGTGAAGTAGAAAACCTATGATAACAGCCAACATCAAAATTAATTTTGTTGCTGCTGGAACAGCTCTTTTCTTGTTAATATCGATCCTATCAACTGATTTCATTATTTCTCCTTAATTTTAAATAAGGCATTTTCCTATCATCTCATCTGGTTTGGGAATTCCCATGATCTTTAGAACTGTCGGGGCAATATCCGCAAGTTTACCATCCGCTACTTTTGTTTTTTTATCCAATAAAGAAATAACAATTGGAACTTTATTCAAACTATGAGCAGTGAAGGAATTCTCGTTCTCATCAATCATTTTGTCAGCATTTCCATGATCGGCTGTAAGTAAAATATTATATTGATTCTCTTTGGCAACAGGGATGATCTCACCAATACATTTATCAACAGTTTCTACAGCTTTTATCGCAGCATCCATGATCCCTGTGTGACCAACCATATCGCAATTTGCAAAATTCGTAACTATTAATGAATAATCATCTTTTTTAAGAGCTGAGATAAGCTTATCTTTAACTTCAAATGCGCTCATTTCCGGTTGTAGATCATAGGTTGCAATCCGAGGTGAGTTTACTAAAATTCTATCTTCATTTTCAAATGGTTTTTCCACACCACCATTAAAGAAGAATGTAACATGAGCATATTTTTCTGTTTCTGCTAAACGTAATTGCTTTAAGCCATTTGCCGAAACGATTTCACCTAAAATGTTTTCAAGTTTTGGAAGCTTGAATGCAACCTTAACATGCTCATTGAATCTAATATCATATTCATTGAAACTCACAAATTTAAGTTTATTAAAAGTAATTGTTTTGAACACTTCGAATCCGGGAATTTTAAACGCACGTGTTATCTGTCTCATTCGGTCAGCTCTAAAATTAAAAGCGATAACCGCATCATTATCAGTCACATTTGCAATGGGTGTTCCATTTTCAATTATAACTTTAGGAACAATGAATTCATCAGTAATATCGTTATCATAACTTTTTTGCACAGCCTCGATCGGGTCTGAGAATAATTCACCTTCTCCATGAACAATTGCTTTATATGCTTTTTCAATTCTATCCCAGCGGTTGTCACGATCCATGGCATAATATCTTCCGGAGATAGTTGCGATTTTTCCAATACCTAATTCCTTTGCTTTCTGCTGGAATTCTTTTATAAATCCAATTCCTGAATTTGGCAAAGTATCCCGTCCATCCATAAATGCATGAAAATATACTTGTTTGATTCCTTCCATTTTACTAAGTTCCAGTAACGCCCAAATGTGATTTATATTGCTGTGAACATTGCCATTCGAGAGAAGACCAAGAAGATGAAGTTTGCCATTGTTGGCTTTGGCATGTGCTATCGCATCAATGAGTTCATTATTGCTGAAAAAGGATTTATCCTCGATCATTTTCATGATGAGAGAATTCATCTGATAGACGATCCGACCGGCTCCAATATTTAGA
>DAOUVH010000172.1 GCA_030667725.1 Candidatus Cloacimonadota bacterium
AAATGAAAAGTGGAGATTTCCAACAAAGCAGGAAAATGCTGTTATTGAAATAATCCGACTTTGCAAAACTACGCCGTGACAAAGGAGAGAAAATTATGAAATTTTCAAAATCATTGATCGTTAGAGTCATTCTATTTGCAATTGTTTGTGTAATTGTTGTTGGTCTTTTACCGACACGAGCACAAGTCTATCTTGAAGGAAAAGACGCTGAAAAAGGTATAGAGACATTCCATTTTTATGCAGAAATATCAGATAGTGTTTTTTATGGAGATTTTGGTGATACGATCCCAAAGAGTATTGAGGGTTTTGATTTTGTAAAACTAGAAGAATTGGGCACAGGGATAAACGTAGATTTTGATGAAACTATAGAGCTCATTAAAAAACCTTTCGGAAGTGCCTGGATCACACATGCATTTGAATTAACAATAATTGGTCTGGTTAAACAACTTGCAGAGGGATTAGTTAATGCTAAAATTTCTAATATACTCTATTCAAGAATTCTGTCATGTATAGGGATATTAATAGTATTTGTCTTATTTATTTTATTATTCCCCGGAAAATTTATGAAGAGCGAAAAAGAAAAATTGCTGAATGAACCAATAAAGCCTAAGTGGTTTGCAATGATCCTTTCCGGATTAAGCATTCTCACTTTAACAATACTACTTGGTATAATAACCTACATGATCGTAGTTTCAATTCCAATGAGCATAAAATTAATTTCGGCTCCACCAATCGCTAATTTTGGACAAATTAATTATGGGACAACTTTCTATATTACTACACTCGTTTCCCTGTTTGGAATTGTATTCTCGATCTTTCTCTTAATTTATTTTTTCAGAACAAAACAAACAGCATTAAGAAAACTCTATTCCTTTATCTTGATAATTCCACTTATTGCTCTTGGTTATAATTTATGGTCATCAACCAGATTTGTTGAAGGTGTTGATGTAATTATTGATTCACAGAATATGAATTCTAACAAACAAATGATAATGCATGATTGCAGAGAAGTAGCCTATATTGCACGTCAATGGTTTCTAACAAATTCAGAAAAGAATGAACTGAATATGGATGAGTTCATCCGTTCTGAATCTTTTGTTTTACCGGAAAATGAATACGGAAAATACAGTTTTTCTGTTGAAGGAAATTTACTAACCATAATTGGGAACGCAAAACATGATGCTGATGATAGGGCTTCTGCTCTTGGGATAGTAACTTACAATACAGAAACCGATTCAATCGAAGTCAACGTGGAATGGTAAAATAAGGTTATATGAAATTAATAATAAGTATTTTATTTTGCTTTCTGATCATTTCCTGCCAGGCAGAAAAAATTTCGACTGATAAATCCGAAGCATTTCACCAGCTTCTGGATGATTATTTTCGAATTTTAATAACCCTTAATCCCGGAACCGGCAGCTATCTTGGTTTAGATCCTTTCGGAGATTATCCATACGATGAATCTAAACTGACAGATAATTCCGAAGCGGCTTACCAACATGAAATGAAAATTGTGCAGGAATATTTTGAGCTTTCTAAAAAATATAGTGACCTTCCACCCACTGATAGTCTGGAACTTTCTGTTTTTCAGGACTATCTACAAAACGTATTAGCAACCGATAAATACCGCTACAACTACTATCAGCTTAATTACACGTATGGATTTCATTATCAACTTATAGTACTTTTAACTGAGAGTCACACAATAAATAACCAGCAGGATGCAGAAAACTACCTTTCTAAGATGGAACAGATTGATACTTATTTCGACAACATCTTTATTGAACTGAAAAAACGGGAAGATATGAAAATCATTCCCTCAAAAACTATTTTAGAAAAATTGCAAAACATTGTAAATGATTTTCTGGATCAGCGTCCGGTGGAAATGATCTATTATACATATTTTATAGATCGGATAGATAAGCTGGACGAACAGGATAAAACAAAAAAGCAGGTCTATATTGCCCGGGTTTTGAATGCAGTAAATAGCTATATCGTTCCAAACTACAAAAAGATTTCAGATCATATTGAAAAACTCAAAGAAAAAGCTGATGATATCCCGGGTGTGTGGAAACTTCCCGATGGTGATAATTTCTACCAATTCTGCCTACAGCAACATACTACAACAAATCTCACAGCAGAAGATATCCATCAAATTGGATTAAAAGAAGTGAAAAGAATCCAAACGGAAATGCTGCAGCGATTTGAAGATCTGGGTTTTACGAAAAGAGAGAATTTCGGAGAAATTGAAGGAGAATACTGGCACTCTTTGGAGGGCAATGAATTTAACTATCCGAAAGATGCTGACGGTCGTCAGCAGGCTTTGGAAGATTATTTACAAATTATTGAAGAGACTGAAAAACTTCTACCAACCGTTTTTGATAAAATACCATCGATTCCGGTAACCGTGCGTCCTGTTCCACCTCATAAAGAACAATATTCCGGTCAGTATTACGACGATGCTCCCCTCGATGCCAGCAGACCGGCAATATTCTACACCAACCTGAGCTGGCTTCCCAAAAAACCTGGAATGCAAACGTTATTGTATCATGAAACCATTCCCGGACATCACCTGCAAATAGCTTACGCTCAGGAACTGGCTGATATTCCCATGTACCGTAATTTCACCTTCTTTACAGCATTCATAGAAGGTTGGGCACTCTATGCCGAAAAACTTGCTTTTGAACAAGGCTGGTACAAGGATATTTATTCCGAATTGGGGTATTTGAACTCTGAACTTTTCCGCGCTGTTCGGTTGGTGGTAGATACCGGAATTCACTACAAAAAATGGAATCGTGAGCAAGCAGCAGATTATATGAAAAAAAATATGGGTTGGGCAAGTTATGGAGAAATCGATCGCTACAGCGTTTGGCCAGGGCAAGCCTGTGCTTATAAGATTGGTGAACTGAAAATATTGGAACTCCGTGAAAAAGCCAAAAAAGAATTGTGTGATGATTTTGACCTGAAAGAATTCCATGATGTTGTATTGCGAAATGGAGCTATCCCGCTTGATCTGCTGGAAAAAGTTATTGATGATTGGTTGGATAGATAGCAAATTTCATATAAAATCGCTGCTGATAAGGTAGATCCCCGATCAAGTCGGGGATGACAATACTATTTGTGATTTCTTGTTCCTAAGTTTTTCTTGGGAACACTGTAATTAACTGTACGTTACTAAGACAAACTTCGTAACGAGATTTAAAATAAAATAGCCCTGAATACAGGGCTATTTCTGATATATTTATCTACTATTATTGATTCAATTTACTCAATCTGTTCATTTCTCTTTTTCTATCGATCTCACTAAGAATTTTCTTTCGCATCCTAATATTTTGAGGAGTTACTTCCAGAAGTTCATCATCATTAATATATTCTAAAGCTTGCTCTAAACTGAATTGTCTGGGTGGTGCAAGCTTGATAGCATCATCAGAACCGGAAGCACGAACGTTTGTGAGTTTCTTGCCTCTCACAACATTCAGCACCAGATCATTTTCACGAGAATGTTCACCAACTATCATTCCGGCATAAACTTCCACAACAGGACCAATAAACAGAATTCCACGAGCCTGGAAATTGAAAAGCGAATATCCGGTAGATGTACCATTTTCCATGGCAATGAGAGCACCGCGCTTTTTCTTATCCAGATCACCTTTGTAAAATTCATATTCATAAAAACTATGATTGATGATACCGGTTCCACGAGTTGTAGTGAGAAATTCGTTCCTAAAACCAATTAGACCGCGAGCAGGAACTTTATATTCCAAACGGGTATAACCATCATTACCGGGCACCATATCCAGCATTTCACCTTTTCTAATTCCAAGCATCTCAATAACCGTTCCCACAAATTCATCCGCTAC
>DAOUVH010000290.1 GCA_030667725.1 Candidatus Cloacimonadota bacterium
CAATAGTCTCTGCTGACAGGTTGCTAACCTGAGTAAAAACTACATTCATAACCACACATAATAATATTAAACTCAATGTTTTTTTCATTTTTCCTCCAGAAAAATTACACTTATTTTTCTTTAATTTCCAATCATTTATCATATAATCATTAATGCAAAACCGAATTTGAAATAGTTAAAGTTAAATGTCAAATAGAAAAAGTTAAACAGTTGAATAGTTTAGTTGTTGAGAGGAGAAAAGTGAAATAGGAAATGAAAAGCAAAGAATCTGAGATTCTTCCTGAGAACAACGTGAAAGATACGTCCAGTCTTCTCCAGCTAAAGCTGGATACGCCTCGGCGTACAGAAAGACAGATTCCCTATAATTCATGAATAAGTTCACGTCGGATGATCTCAAAATTGTTAGTGTTATCTCTTTCTATTTCATAGATGTGTTTTAAACAATCAAAAATACTGGCGCCAACTGTTTTCTTTATTACTGTGAGCTCGGTATTATTCCACTCTATTTTATGAATGATATTTTTTAGGTTACCTGTTTTCTCTTTTTCTTTACGAACACGCGTGAATGGCCATTCTTCAGCTTCATTAAATTCATTTGTCTTTTGCTGGAAGATTTCTGTAAATTCTTCCGGCGGGATAACTGAGATCTTTTCAAATTGATAGTAGTCCATAGCGCGCATTTGTTTGTTTTCAATTGGGATCACCTTTTTGAGTTTAAGCTGCTTTGGCATAACTTTAGCAAATTGTGTAAAGATGAATTCAGATGAAGTTTCTCTTTTTAGAACAAAATCAAAATATTCATTCTCGCCTTGTACACCAAGTGGTAAAGGTGCTCCCAGAGCTGCTTTGGGGTGAACATTATAACCATGAGAAAACACAATCGGCAGATCTACCGCTCTTAAGATATTGTGGATCATTCGCATTGTATCAAGATTAGCAACAAACCTTAATCTGGCAACTTTGCTGAAGAATACACGGTAATGTATATTTGGAATATTAGATTGTTCATCCACCGCAATTTCAAAGGTTGGAGTTTTCTTTTGAGGAACAAATTGCGGTTGAATTTCCTTTTCACAAATGCCACAATAGGTGCAAGTACCGTCACGGCAATCTTCAGTTAACTGAACCTCTTTAGCTCTTTCCCAATCCTCTGCCAAAAATTTCTTTGTGATGCCAATATCAATCTGATCCCAGGGAAGAGTTTCTACAAGATTTATTGCATCAGTATAATCTGTAATATCTAATCCAAGATCATCAATTGCAGTTTGCCAGTATCGGTAATTGAAATGTTCGTTCCAACCATCAAATTTCGCTCCGTACTTATATGCTTTATGAATTAATTCTCCAATGAACTTATCACCACGTCCGATGATGCATTCCAATACAGAATTATCAACTTCATGATATTTAACTCTGACGAATTTATATCGTTTTAGTTCGTTACGGATCTGATAAATTTTTGAAAGTAATGTTTCTTTATCATTCATCTTTGCCCATTGGAATGGTGTGAAAGGTTTGGGTACGAAAGGGGAGATGGCAATATTTATCTGCAGTTTCTTTCCTGATATTTTTATAATATCTTCAATAAGTTTTACAATTCCCAGTATATCATCATCGTTTTCAAATGGAAGCCCGATCATGAAATATAATTTAACCAGTTGCCAGCCGTTATTGATGGCAATTTGAATGCTTTTAAAAATATCATCTTCGGTTATATTCTTATTAATAATATCACGTAATCTCTGACTTCCGGCTTCCGGTGCGAGAGTAAGACCGGTTTGCCGCATAGCACTCATCAATTTTGTCAAGTCGTCATCAATGCTGTCTACCCTCATTGAAGGCAGAGATAAACTGGAGTTGTCTATGTTATTGTAAATATCTAGTAACAGCGGTTTTATGCAGGAATAGTCACTGGAAGAGAGTGAAGTGAGTGCAGCTTCACTCCAACCGTAATTCCCAATCTCTTCGACCAATTGTTCAAGGATAATTTTTGGATCACGTTCACGAACCGGACGATAGAACATTCCGGCAAAACAAAATCTGCAACCCTTGGAACATCCCCGCATGATCTCAGCAACATAGCGGTAATGAGTTGGCTGGATCCAGGGTATAAGTTGATTTTTATGTGATTTATCAAGGTTATTGAAATCCATAAATTTTCTAATCTTTATTATTTTATCTTTGTGTAAAGTTGGAACGTAAACTCCTTCAATGTTGGCAAGCGCAGCAAGTTTCTCAACTCGGCTTTTTTGTTTTGTTTCTTTCAGAGCATCCTTGATCTCAATTATTGCATCTTCACCATCACCAATAAGGAAGGCATCAAAGAAAATCGAGAGCGGCATTGGATTTGCCCCGGCTGGACCACCACCCAAAATTATCGGATCATCTTCATTTCTGTCTACATATAAAAGTGGAATATCTGATAAATCCAACATATAGAGAATATTGGTAAACGTCAGCTCAGATTGAAGGGTGAAACCTATTACATCAAAATCGGAACAGGTAATTGAGCTTTCAATTCCAAAAAGAGGTATCTTATTTTGTATTAGTAATTCACCAAAATCCGGCCATGGTGCATAAACGCGGTCTGCAACTGCATCTTCTTCGTTATTAAGAATTGTATAAAGAATTTTAATTCCAAGATGTGAAAAACCAATTTCATAAACATCGGGGAAGGCAAGACAGAAA
>DAOUVH010000015.1 GCA_030667725.1 Candidatus Cloacimonadota bacterium
ATAGGGATTTAAACCAGCTTCACTTACCATTTCACGGAAAAGCGGTTCGTGAGTACGAGGAGTACAGGCAGCAATAACAATCCGGTTCAAGTCATGTTCTTCAATCCTCTGCTTGATCGTGTTCATGCAATCTTGAGAACAGGCATACATCAAATCTTCGGAATGTTCCACATTAGGCAAATCTTTAGCATATTCCGCTACATCTTTCACATCTACCACTCCGGCGATATTTATACCGCAATGACAGACAAATGTACCGACTCTGGGTCGATCACCAACTATATCTTTTTCGGGGATTTTTTTCTCAGCAATCTCTTGTCTATCCAATCTCAAGTATTTCACAGCATCAGCCACAGCACCGGAAGCTGTTGTTACAGATTCAGGAATATCACGTGGACTATTCATCGCACCACAAACATAAATTCCTTCACGGCTGGTTTTAAGCGGCTCGAAAGTATCTGATCGGCAAAAGCCGAATTCATTTAATTTAATGTCGAGATTTTTTGCCAGTTTTGCAATATTCTTTCTCGGCTGCAAGCCAACTGAAAGAACAACCATATCAAATTCGGCGAATTCTATTTTACCATTTTCCAAAACATGACGCAAGGAAAGATTTCCATTTTCTAATTCCCTGATCTCGGAGACTTTTGATTTTATGAATTTCACACCGTACTGGCCTTTTGCTTTTTCATAATATTTATCAAAATCTTTACCAAAAGCACGAATATCCATATAGAATATTGAGGATTCCAAACCTTTTATATGTTCTTTGGCAATGATAGCTTCTTTGATGGCAAACATACAGCAGGCTGATGAACAATAATTATGATCAATACTTTCATCACGAGAACCAACACACTGTATGAAGGCAATACTTTTTGGTTCAGCATGATCGGAAGCACGTACAACGTGACCACCAAGCGGACCAGATGCAGAAAGCATTCTTTCGAAATCGAGAGATGTAACCACATTCGGGTAACGTTTATAACCAAAATGCCCAAATCCTATAGGATCAAAAGCATCGATACCGGAAGCCAGAATAATGGCTCCCACTTTCAATTCTATTTCTTTATCTTTATCTTCATAATTGATTGCACCTGCTGGGCAAACTTTTTCACAGATACGGCAAACACCTTTTGTCAGATATAAACATTTATCTTCATCAATTGTATATTCTGATGGAATACTCTGCAGGAAAGAGCGAGAGATCGCTCCTCTTTTACGAAGTCCCATATCAAATTCATCATCTACTTTAACGGGGCATTTTTCTTCACAAAGTCCACATGATACGCATTTCACCGGATCAACATATTTAGCATATTCAACGATCTTTGCAGTGAAATCACCAGGATTTCCTGTAACTGATTCAACAGATGATTTGATGTGAATCGTAATATTTGGATGTCGGGCACATTCACTCATTTTCGGAGCCAAAATACACATGGAACAATCATTGGTCGGGAATGTTTTATCCAATTGAGGCATTCTTCCGCCAATAGTTGCAGATTCTTCTACCAGATGTACATCCAATCCCATTTCCGCCAGATCAAGAGAAGCCTGGATCCCAGCAATTCCAGCTCCCACTACCATTACCGATCTACTCTTTAAACCCATAAATTATCCTTAAATATATTAACCTTGCGAAAGGTTTTTACGGAGAAACTCTTTCTCATCAACCTTCGCAATGGTTTATGTCCAACCGTTCAGAAGATTTCATTCACAAAAAAATATGTTTCTTGGTTGAGTTTTCTCCCATTTCCAAGATCTGTTTAGTAAATTCAGTTCCAACTTGAGCAAATTTATTACCTTCGGAAGCAGATATCCACGTAAGTCGTAAACGGTCATTTTCCAAACCGAGTGTGTCGAAAATCTTCTTTACAATTGCCATGCGGCGACGTGTGTGATAATTACCAACCTGGTAATGACAATCACCAGGATGTCAGCCGCCAACCAACACACCATCAGCTCCACGCAAATAAGACTTTATCAGGAATACAGGGTCTACCCTGCTTGAGCACATTACCTTTATCGGCAAAATAGCTGTGGGATATTGAGAACGGTTGATACCGGCAAGATCCGCACCGGTATATGAACACCATTTACATAAGAAACTAATTATTTTGGGTGTGTAGTCTTTTTTCATATTCTATTCTCCAAATTCAAACTCACCATTGCTATTTCCCTCTCTTAATCCTTTAGTCGCAATAGAGGAAACATAAGATGCCGCAGAAATTGAATTGCAATTTATATTATCGTGATAAACTAAACGAATCTCATCCTCCTTCATAAGGGGGAATAAAAGGGGGTTGGTTTTAAAATCTTCATTTTCCAAATAAACTAACTTCGATAAATTATTCATTATAAAATATAACCCCTCTGCCTAAAGGCATTTCCCCTTCTAAAGGGGAGTATTTCCTTGATAATTCATCATTCCTTGTTCGATATTGGATATTCGTTTTTTTCAATCCTATTCTCCCAACTCAGGAAATTCTTCTTCTTTATAGATCATTACAGGAATCTCTTCATCTATTCTTCTTCCTGCCACGAAATCGAACATGCCAGCAGTTTCTTCACCGGTTTTCTTGAAAATATCCGCAACAGGAATTGAAGCAGGACAAACATCCGAGCACATACCACAACCTACACACGAAAAACTCATGTGAGAGAGTCTTCCGAGATGGAAGAATAAAGTATCCGGAGGCAAACGAAGAGCTCCTTTTTCTTCTAACTCTTTTTCCATGATCGGAGTATTATAATCATAATTAAATGAATCAAAATCACATAAAGTACAATAGCAGATCGGGCAAACCGTGTTACAACCTCGACATCCAATGCACTTTCCAAAAATATCGATCAAGCCATCCAAACCGGAATCTTTTGTGTTTATCTTTGAATATATTTCTTCCTTATTTTTTGCTTTCTGTGTAAGAATATTCTTTAAAATATTATCATCGAACTTAGATTCTTCGGTTTCAACTTCAAATCCTTTAAGCATTTTTTCTGCTTTATCAGTATTCAAATAGATCTTTCTGTTCTCTTCCCCAACGAGTGAAATAAATATATCGGAATTCAGGGGAGCGATATATTCACAGGAAGAACAGGCATTTCTAACACCTTCAGGAATTTCTGCCTTTTTTACTGCTTTCCAATATCCATCCAGTTTATCTTTAATTTTATCTTCTGCATTATCTTTAAGTGTGAAAACACCACCGCAACTATAGGTTATAAACAGGAAATTATCCATTTGTCCTTGTTCTCTTTTTACTAATTCTACAAAAGCTCTGAATTCGCATGGACGAACAACAGCAACTACAGGTTTTCCCATTGGGGTGAATCTTCCTAAAAGCTGACCTGCGTTTGCCGGCATTATGGGATGTAATGGTGCGATTTCATCCAATTTTTCAACATCAGAAATCAATCCATAATCTACAGAACCTTTCTTGTTTATTTTGCGCAAAGAAAAAACTGCACTCACTTTTTTTGATTCCAATAAATATTTAAGGAGATCGTTCAATGTCTGTTCAACAGGATCATTAGTCTTCAAAAGTTTATTCATGACCAACCTCCTGAACTTCAGCACTTTTCACCAGTTTTCCCAATTCTCCCAGTTCATCCAGTTTATATTCTTTCATGGGAAGGGCATCCCCAACACTGGCTCCGGCTGAATACTCAAATGTCTTCTGAGTTTGGCTGGATACATAACTGAAGATCTTAGCGACTGGAATATTTACCGGACAGGCATCGGAGCAAAGTCCGCAAGAAACGCAGGAAAGACTCATGTGAGCCATCCTGCCTGTATGGAACATAATACGATCTAATGGTAATGATACCGCTCCTCTATCTTCAGCACGCATCATAACAACATCAGAATTAGGTTTTGCTACCGAAGTATCGAAATAACATTGACGACAGTAGCAGATCGGGCAGGAACTTCCGCAGTTATGACAGCCAATGCAATCTGCAAAAGTCTCGGTCAGATTATCAAATCCTTCAACCATACCTTTTACAATTTCAAATGCTTCTTCTTTATTTTTTGTTTTTATCTTCTTCTTTTCTTCAATATAAGTTTGCCATTGTTTCAAATCTTTATCAGCTTTCAATTCAAGATCAGTTAACAGTTGTTCTCCCTTTTCGCTGTTTGAAATAAGAATAAGCTCTTTATCATTTAAAGCAAAATGCAGATCACTGGCTGAAAGTGAAAATTTATCACATATCTTGCAGATCGGTTTCACATCATTAGAATTCCAGTTTTTCTCCAACAGCATTTTGCTGTATTTCTCATCTCCGGCTTTAGGGTCAGCAATATAATCCTGCATGGGAAGTGCTCCCACGCAATCATAACTGAATAGTGTTACATCATCGAGATGCACTTGATTCAGCTTGGTCAATTCGATTGTTCCTCGGATTTCGCATGGTTTCATCAGAGCTGCAATTTTGAATTTTCCCTTTCCCTTTCGAGTGTATCTTTTCAAGGCTTTGGCGGCATTCACCGGCATGATCGGAGCAAGTGGTTGGGCATCTTTTAGAATATCCTGTTCTTTTATCAATATCCAGGCAAAAGAATCACCTGACGGTACTTTCATTGGCATCATCACAGCATCAAAAAATTTCTTCTCAATTGCATCCTGAAAGAATTTAAGGATCGAAGTCTGAATACCGCTCTTTGCTTCCAAGAGTATTCCTTTTTTTGAGATTTTAGTCATTTAGATTTCTCCAATTTATTTGAGATTTGGGATTTCATTATCTCAGTGCCTCTTTAACTTCCTGATATAATTGTGGATTTGTAAAATGTCTGGTTCGGATTGAACCTGATGGACAGCTTCCTACGCAATTTCCGCAACCACGACAGATAGCTTCGTTCACTACAGAAATTCCTTTGTCTTCATCGAAGTAGATCGCACCAAATCCGCAAACATCAAGACAAGTTTGACAGCCAGTGCAATAAGCTTCCAATATTTCTGATACTTTAACTTCCGGAATGATCTTCTGACCCGGGATAAGCTGTGTGAAAATCTTACCTGCTACTGCTTGTGCTTGCAACATCGATTCAGTTATTCCAACAGGACCATGCGCTCCTCCAACTACAAAAACACCGTCAGTATTGGTTGAAACCGGATTGATCTTGAGATGTGCTTCCTGGATAAATCCTGTTTCATGCAGATCGAGTTTTAATTCATCTGCCAGTTCTAATGTGTCAGATGTTGGGATCATAGCAGTTCCCACAATTATCATATCGACATCAAGCTTCTTTTTGGCATCAGCAATGTCAGTGAAATTTATCGTTGTTCCAGTAACTTCTGCTTTTTTTATTTTTATAAAATCTATACCTTTTTCCTGAACCTGCTCATAAAATTCTTCATCATATTTATTTGGAAGACACATGTGTTTGAATAATTCAGTTACTTCTATCTTTGGTGATTGATCTTTGATCAGTTTGGCAATTTTCAGCAAATAATTACAGCAAGCTTTGGAACAATATCCAACTTCCGGTCTGCCGACACAATGCATCAGAGCAACTTTTTCAGGTTCTTTTCCATTCCGCATTGTTATCTTGCCCTGTTGGGATAGCATTTCCTCAATTTCTAAAGCATTGTATACTTCGTCATCTTTCTTTATATTGTATGAGTCAAGTGAGGTGACATCCTTAAGATCGAACCCTGTTGCTACTATAACAGCTCCTGCCAGGAGTTCAGTAGTGCTATCAGGATCGTTCATATCCTTTATCACAATTTCAAAATTGCCCAGGAATCCGACTATCGTATCCAATTCTGTATTAGTAAAAACTTTTATATATTTGTTACTTTGAACATCAGAAATCTTTTGATGTAAGACATTCAGATTAACACCTTGTCTTGGTAGTAGTTCTTTTAATTTGAAAGATTTTCCACCCAATTTTTCAGATTTTTCAATCAAGTAAACTATACGGTCTTTGCCGGCAAGAGTAAGAGCTGCTTCAATTCCCGCAATTCCACCACCGATGATCAGGACATCAGGATTACTATCGAGCTGTTTTTCTTCCAACGGTAATTGATACAAAACTCTGTCCATTCCGGCATGGATCATACGGATCGCTTTGGCAGTGGCTTCTTCTATATCAGGAATTATCCAAGCGCAATGTTCCCGGATATTCACAATTTGATACATATAAGGATTTAATTTTGTTTTTTTACATACATTAATAAAAGTAGTATCGTGATCTCGTGGTGAACAGGCTGCACAGACAAGATGCGTTAAATTGTTTTCATTGATCTCGTCTTCCAGGAATTTTTTGCCATCCACAGAACAAAGCAGTTTATGATTTTTTATTACTAGTTCTTTATCCTTGAAATCTTCCAATTTTGCAAGTTCCTGCATTATCTTTTCAATATCTACTTTGGAGGCAATATTAGGACCACATTCACATACATAGATTCCAATTTTTTCACTCATATTATTTCCTTATGTATTTAAAAGCGACATGACTTGTGCCACTGCAGCTTCAGATTGAATAACCGAATTCTGAATATCTTTAGGACCCTCTGCACAACCTGCTACAAAAATACCAGGTTTTGAAGTTGCAACTGAGCCGATCCTGAATGGCTGTGTTTCTATAAAACCAAACTTATCATGGATTAATCCCAGTACTTTTCCAAGATCATCACTTCCGATCGAAGGGACTAAAGCATTTGCCAGAATTACCATATCAATTTGAATGAAAGCATCCTTATTATTATTATCCAAATACTCTACTTTTAATTTACCCTTATCTTCGCTGATCTTCATTTTATCACGATCTGATTGGTAGATAAATTTGGAAGAATGAGCTTTAACATCTTCATGGAATTTCTGGTAAGTTTTATCAGGGAGACAAATATCAGAGTAAACATTATATATCTTTGCATCAGGAAGTTTATGATGCAAAAAATGAGCATGTTTGGACGAAGCCATACAGCAAACATTAGAGCAGTAATGAGTTTGTGATCTGCCAGCGCAATGAATAATAGCAACAGAAGTAGGAATTGTTTTTCCATCTCTCATTACCAGTTCTCCTTCGGTTGGTCCATTTGCAGCGAAAAGTCTTTCGAATTCCATAGCAGTATAAACACCCGGATATTTACCATAACCTAAATTCTTGATCGTACTTGCATCAAGCATATCATAACCTGTTGCTACCAAGATTGCACCCACATTCATTTCCAACTTCTCATCTTTTTCAGTCATGTTAATTGCACCGAACATACATGCTTCTACACATTTGTTGCAGCTTTCAGTTCCATTTAGCTGCAAACACATCTCAGCATTAATTACAGGAACGTTTGGTAGTGCTCCGGCGCAGGGAACATAGATAGCTTTCTTATTGGTTAGGTTTTCTTCCCATTCATTGATCAATTCTACAGGACAAACAGGATAACACATACCGCAACCAAGACAAGCTACCAGATCAACATATCCGGCTTTTTTGTTAATTGTCACAGTGAAATTTCCTGCATCACCTTTTACTTCTTCCACCAAACTTGATGTAAGAACGTTAATGTTACCGTTTTGCAAGATCTCCTGCTGAATGGGAGCCACAAGACAGGTGGAACAATCCATGTTTGGATAGGTCTCTTCATTTTTAATTGTTTTTCCGCCAATAAGAGATAATTTTTCAACCAGCGTTACCTTTTTTCCTGCTTTGGAAAGCATTAGGCTAGCTTCCATTCCGGCAACACCAGAGCCAATTATTAATACATTATTAGATTGATCCATTTAATATTCCTTATGTATAATGAAATTGTATTTGCATTCAAAACCGATTTTTTTAGGTTATTTATACCAAAGATTTTTTTCATTAATTATTATTTATATATGTGTATCCTGTCTTACAGGATTTGGTCCTAATTTTGTAATTTTATCAGAGAATTCATTTACAACTTCAATATATCGTTTGCCTTCAGAAGCTGAAATCCAGGATAATTGAATTCTTTCAGGATTAATTTTGAGTGTTTCAAAAACTTTCTTTAATAATGCAATTCTACGACGTGCATAGTAATTACCAACCTGGTAATGACAATCACCAGGATGTCAGCCGGCAACCAGAATACCGTCTGCTCCACTAAAATATGTATTTAATAATAAATTCTGATCTATCCTGCTGGTGCACATAACTCTCACAACATTCAAAGATGGATTTATCTCCTTCCTCGATGCACCGGCAAGATCTGCAGCAGCATAAGTACACCAGTTACAAAGGAATCCTACGATCTTAGGTTTAAAATTTTCCATTGTTCCTCAATATTAATGAAATAAAAAAAGGAGTACACTAAATCAGTGCACTCCCGTCATGTTAAAACTGGATTTGAGCAGAATAACTACCTGTACCATCATCCATGCAGAACAAAAGTGTTTTTCCTGTTCTGTCGCACCAAGCTTTAATATCAGTAGGAAAAGAAGGACAATCTGCCTTAACTTCCAATATGTCTTCAGCTTCCATTTGTGGAATGTAAGCAACTACTTTTAAAATAGGTTGAGGGCATTTAAGTCCCACACAATCTAATACTTTTACAGCCATTTTTTTCTCCTTATCTTGTTATTGTTAGAATGAAAATGTAAGATCCGATCCTTGAGCTTCTGCTACGAATGTAGTAGCACCTACTACTTCGATACCCTCTACAAGATCTTCTTCTTTTAATCCGTGAACTTCAAACCCAAGTTCACATATCAGAATGCGAGATCCAAGCATTTCAAGTCCTTCCATCATCTCAACCAGATCCGGAAGCTTAGGAGCCTTCTCGTTTAATTCAGCATATGCTCCTTTCTTAAAAGCTAGTAATCCACTAGGTAATATAAACAATATTACATCGTCACCGCTAGCTGCTGCTGATACGGCAATCGTTATTGCTGGATAAATGTTTTTTACTTCAGAACCATTAATGGTTATTGATACCTTTCCCATACGTTATTCCTCCTTTATTGGGGTTACTTAAAGCGGTGTCTATCCTTTCATGTCAAGTAAAATGTTTCAATGGTTTCGATATATTTAACACTATGTAATATATACTTTTGTACATATATTTTCCCTATCTTATTAAATGATTTTGATTTAGCAATTGCAATAACTAAACATCGCTTTTTTATTGCATTTAATATCTTGTAAAAAGCAATAAAAATAAAAATAAAAAAAGTTTTATGATAAATTTTGAAAAAAATATAATCTGATTTTATAGCAATTATTAAATAATCTAAAAAAAAATCTTGACGTGATTACCTTTATTTCAAATTTCAAACACGTGTTTTAAATATGTGTTTAACAATATTAAAAAGGAGAAAACATGAGTAGTGAAGTAATTAAACAAAAGATTATACTAATGACTATTGAATGCATTGAGCAGGAAGGTATTCAAGGCGCTACAGTAAGAAAAATAGCTGACATGGCTGGAGTAAATGTGGCAGCAATTAATTACCACTTCGGTTCCAAAGAACAGTTATTAGAAACTGTAATGAATGCAACCTTGAATGAAAGCTTTGTAAACAACATAAATGATTATGAAGAGATGTGGCAAAGTGACACAAGGAAAGCGCTTAAGAATTTTCTCGAAGACACAATGGAAGGTACTGTCAGATATCCTAATTTAACAAAGACTCATTTTTCTGATACATTCAATAATAATGATTATAGTACAAATTCCGTTCACAGAATTAATGAGTTTTTAATAGAATTTCATAGTTTGATCAGAAACAACTTACGATCAGAGGGTGATCTAAAAAGGAGAATTGCAATCAGTCAATTATTCTCTGCTTTCTTAATGATCGGGATGATGCCGGATCTTTTCAGCGAATTTCTAAATTTTGATCTAAAAGATAAAGAAAATCAAAAGGTTTTTGTGGAAACACTTTTGGAAAATTTTTGTAAATAAAAAAACAATATAGAGATCGTTTGCTTTAGCAAACCGACTTTTAGGAGAAAAAAAATGAAAATCAAACTAATTCTAATTCTGGGAATCATTATAATGATTTCCATACTCCCTGCCCAGGAAATCAAAAGAGGCAATTTGATGGGACGTGTGATAGATGCAGAAACAAGCTATCCGCTTTCCAACGTAACAGTTATTGTAAGAGAACTGGAAAAGGGTGTTTACACAAATGAAAGAGGACAGTATTCTATTATGAACCTGCCGGTGGGAAATTACACTGTTGCCTTTCAGATCATTGGAACTCAACCGCAACTTAAAGCGGATATAATAATCCGTTCAAACCGAACAACATTCGTAAATGGTGAATTGAAAAGAACAGCAATTCAAATTGAGGGGATTAAAGTAAAAACAGATTATTTTGCTGAAACTGAAGAACAGACAACCAGCGTTGTCAGTTTTTCCAATGAAGAGATCCGTCGTGCTCCCGGCTCTGCTGGAGATGTAAGCCGTATAATGATGTCATTGCCCAGCGTAGCCAAAGTTAATGACCAAAGCAATAACCTGATCGTACGTGGCGGCAATCCTATGGAAAACTCATTTTATATCGACAATATCGAGATTCCTAATATCAACCATTTCCCGCATCAGGGCTCTTCAGGTGGACCAATCGGGATTCTGAATGTAGATTTTATTCAGGATGTTACATTCAACACAGGTGGGTTCTCTGCCATCTATGGAGACAAACTTTCTTCCATTATGGAAATTGATTTCCGCGATGGAAATCCCAACGAATTTGATGGACAGATCGATTTTAACTTTGCTGGTTTCGGAGGAATCTTTGAAGGTCCTACAAGCAAGAAAAGTTCAGCCATGCTGGCTGTGAAAAGAAGTTACTTGAAATATATTATTGACGCCGTTGATGTAGGAACTTCTATAGCACCGGAATATGGTGATGTTCAGGGAAAATTCACCTATGAATTCAACCCATTCCACAAGCTCTCAATGCTGGCAATCTTTGCTGATGATCATAATACACCCGACCAGGAAAATG
>DAOUVH010000120.1 GCA_030667725.1 Candidatus Cloacimonadota bacterium
GGGTAAGTTCCATGTATAATTCTATCTAGCATTGGTTTATTTGGATCTGCAAGAATATCGTTCCATTGTTTAGCAGAGATTCCACCGGTAAAAATATTAGGATCGAAATCTGGTTTACTCACATAGGCAATAATTCCTCCCGTTTTAATATCCATAACCACAATAGAACCTTTGTAGTTTTTGGGGAAAATTAACGAAACATACTCTTGGAGATCATTGTCAATCGTCAGTATCAGATCAGCTCCACGTTGAGGGGGTTTTTGAAGATTATGTTTGAAAAAATCCAGGTTATTACCACTTGCATCTACCTGAAGTACTTGTTGTCCATTAGTTCCACGTAAGATATTTTCATAGTATTTTTCTAATCCTGTTTTGCCAATATTGCTATTTATGGAATATCCATTTTTCCTGAGCTCCCTATATTCTTCTTCAGTGATTCGCCCAGTATGACCGGTGAAATGATTGGCAAAAAGATAGTCTCTTAATTTTTCGGCTTTAAAAAGGAGTGAAGGAAAATAATTTAATTGTTCGGAAGCAACGACCATCTTTTCAAATGGGACGTTTTGTATAAGCAAAATATCCTGATATGATCTATACCTGTTATCATGAATGATTTTCTCAATTCTGCTTATGTCCTTTTCAAAATTGCTGCTTACAAATTTCGCAACTTTTTCTCTGTCTACAATTTTTCCCGGTGTGATATATAGATTATACGATGGTTTATTTAATGCAATAGGGCGATATTTACGGTCGTAAATTTCTCCACGTGTGGGAAAAATTGTTTGTATCCGTACAATATTCTTCTCAGCAATATCCTTATATTTCTCACCTTCAATTACCTGTAATTTAAGAACAAAAAAGAACAAGATAACAAAAATGAATGTGATTACATATCTCGTATAATCTGAAATTGTAATTTTTTTATACATTTAGAGTTATCTTAAATTTTTCTAAAAGAGTTAAAACATATACTATTACTACTGAGATAAATGTATTATAAACAATTGAAAAGAGATAAAGAAGAAAAATCCCATCCATTAACTGAGTTGCGACAATATGATAAAAATACAAAATGGAATAATAAATGAAATTTAAGAATAAAATACTTACGCTTACAATAAGCAATCTCTGTTTATTAACGTTCATATGAAATTTATTAACAATAAACGAAATAATAAGGAATGAAATTGTATTTAGACCAAGCAGAGGAGGATACATGATATCCAGAGCAAGACCTAAAAAAAATGCAAGCGGTAATAGTAATTTTGATCTTATCCGAATGCTGATAAATGCAAAATAAGCTATTAAAAAATTAGGTATTATTGAATAAAGTGCAAAATGGGGAGCAACAATCAATTGAAAATAAAGTGCGAGAATCCCCAGAACAACAAACTTGATAAATTTCATGATATCTTTCTTGTTAGGCAAATTGGAGTTAGTTCATCGCCTTGACCCTGCGGATTATCCTTCATCACCTTTTCCATGAATTCTTTATCGATACTATCACTTCCACCGATCATCCAACATCCACCAATATCATTTATATCCATTACGCAGCATTCAAATCCAGTATTATTTTTTATTCTCTGAGCTTCTTTTTCAGGATTCTTTGGACCCTTAATTACGCAGTTTTCATAAGGTGGAACTGGGGAAGTAGTAGCTGCATCAATAAGGGCAGCCTGCATTCCAGCAAGACGATAAAAATCTCCTTTTCCACGTCGACCGATAAGTCTTCCAATCCCTCCGATCATTGCAGCAAAAAGGATTCTAGGAGCTCCACATTCATCTATGGCGCATTGCATACTTTCCGGAGCTCGCAAACCGATTCCGTATTCTACATCAGAAACGAAACGCCAAAGAAATTTTGCCAACCACCCGATTTTCAATTCACTAATAGGTATAGCTCTGCCCTGTGTTATCGCGAGCGGACTCTCGCTTATGCTTATTATATCATTATCTTCAATTTTTCCTACTATGCATTCTTTTATGATAGATAGAATGTCATCGTCGGGGGTTAATATCTTGGTTTTTAAAGGGATTCGAAGGTAGTCAGCACCATCAATATTAATTATCTTTGAGCTCTTCTTCATAGCTTTTATCCTTTTCATATAGTAATACAACTGCCTGATCAAGCCCAGATGGATTAATAAATATTTGTATTTTTGCACTCATAAAAACTTCGGCAGGATTATCAATAAGTTTAGTTACTTCTCCAACGGGAAATCCTTTTGGGAAAACAGATGAAATTTGTGATGTAACAATAATATCACCAACTCTAATATCGGAACCGGGTTTTATTAATGTCATGTATGAATTACCAAAGATATCTGATTTCATGATCCCCTGCAGGTGGGTTCTTTTTGACATAACGCCTAACATGAATCTTGAATGATCGAGAGGTAATACAATAGAGTAGTTATGAGAAACAGAGATAATCTTTCCCACAATTCCATCATTGGATATAACAGGGTAATCTAGTTTTATATTATTCTTCTTTCCTTTATTGATAATTAGGCATCTTTCTTTAAATTCACCTTTGAATCCAACTATGTCTGCCAGAAGATGACTGTAATTACCAGTTTCATAATATATTTTTGAGTTTTCAATTTCCACCAGTTTATTTTCCAATTCGGTAATTTTAATTGTATGTTCAGATAACTTTTCAGAGAGTACCTGATTTTTTTCTTTAAGGTCAAATAAGGAATTAAACTTTTGTATGGAATTTACTAAAGGAAGATATATTGTTTTACTCAAGAATTGAGCTTTCTTCAATCTATCATCATTACTACCAAAGAAAAGAAAGATCGCTAAAATCAGATAGATTAAAAAATGAAACTCTCTTTTCACAGTACTAATCTTCTATTTTCTTTATCAGAACGTCCCGGTATTCTTCCATATTATCAAGTACGCGACCGCATCCTTTGAGAACGCACGTGAGAGCTTCTGGATTAACATGAACAGGCAGATCAACAGTTTCCTGAATCTTTTTATCAATCCCCTTAAGATTAGCACCACCACCGGTAAGGATCAATCCACGTTCTGCAATATCGGCTGCAAGTTCCGGTGCTGTTTTTTCAAAAAGACGTTTTACGGCATCTATCATGGATTGTACAGTTTCGGAAAGAGCTTCTCTAATCTCTTCGGAAGTTACTTCAACTGTGATCGGATATCCGGTTATAATATCGCGTCCACGTACTTCCATTTTTAGTTCATTTTCGAGAGGGTATGCAGAACCGATTTCTTTCTTGACCTTTTCGGCAGTTTGAATACCAACAAATATATTATTTCTTTTTCGTAAATAGGTTACAATTGCTTCATCCATCTTATCACCACCCACACGAATTGAAGAATGTACAACTATATGAGAAAGCGAAATAATTGCAATCTCAGTGGTTCCTCCGCCAATGTCCATAATCAGGTTTCCTTGAGGTTTATGAATTGGCAGATCGGCCCCGATAGCAGCAGCGATAGGTTCGGAAACGAGATGTACCTCGCGAGCTCCAGCGTGAAGCGCACTGTCTCTAACAGCTCTTTTTTCTACTTCAGTGATTCCCGAGGGAACACATACAATTACTCTAGGTTTAATAAGAAGACGTTTTTTCTGAGCTCGCAGGATCAAGTTTCTCAGCATGAGCTCTGTTACCTGGAAGTCTGCAATAACACCGTCTTTAAGAGGTTTAATGATATTTACCTCTGCCGGATTTTTACCAAGCATGTTTTTGGCATCTTCACCAATAGCGATAATTTTTTTATTATCAGTTGAAATTGCAACTACGGATGGTTCATCTATCACAATGCCGATTCCTTTTTTATATACCAGTGTATTTGCTGTACCCAGATCTATTGCTATATCGTTAGAAAAAAGTCCTGCTAAATTCTTTAGAAACATCTACCCTCCGAAATTCAGTATCATTCAATTTGTTGCAAACTTAATTTTAAATGATATTGTTCTGTCAAGTCCTAATAATTGTTAAAATAAATTATTATAATCAATTAGATTCAGGTCATTTATCATCTCCATTAGATTTTTCTGTAAGCCCGGATTTATTGGAATTCCATTTTTTATTACTTCAATTTCTTTAAAATACTCTTTTTCTCCGGCAATCCAAATGCGCTCTTTATCCGGACGTTTTTTTGAATTTTGTAGTTGGGTCATAATTTCTCCGATAATGCGTTTGAAATCATTAATATCAGTAAATTTTTCGATGTCCATCGCAATAAAGATGTGACCAAGTTTATAAGGAACTTGCTTGCCATTCTCCCGACCATGAAGATGATGCATAAAGCTGCCAGCCTGTAAAGCAGATGAGAGGATCTCAACCATGACTGCCAGGCTGTATCCTTTGTGACCACCGCTTTCTTCTTCCATACCGCCTAATCCTATCATTGATGCGTTTCCCTCTATCAGGTCGACCAGAAGCTGCTTTGTATCTGTGTATGGTTTACCCTCTTGGTCAATTGCCCAACCTTCCGGAGTTGTCTTTTCCGCACGATTATAAAGTTCATCTTTCCCGCGTTGAGAAATGGAATTTGCAGCATCAAATATAAAATCGTAATCTTTATCAGAAGGTGCTCCAAAACAGATCGGATTTGTACCCAGCATAGGGTTGACACCACAAAGAGGAGCAATAGAAGGTCGTGCATTTGTCATTGTTATACTTATCATATTTTGCTCACAAGCCATTTTTGCATAATAACCGCAGAGTCCGTGATGAGTTGAGTTGCGGACGGTTACACAGCCGATCCCGAATTCTTTTGCTTTATCTATTGCGTTCTGCATTGCCAGTTTGGAAATCACCTGTCCCATACCGTGATTACCATCCCAAACGGCAATTGCAGCAAAATCTTTGATCACATCTATCTTCGTGTTTGCAAATTGGATTCCCGCTTTTAAACGGTCGTAATACATTTTTAAGCGACCAACTCCGTGTGATTCAA